>NZ_JBFSSD010000013.1:0-121464 GCF_041466145.1 Vibrio sp. 10N.239.312.D08
ACTGAGCCCGTAGAGGACTTTCACCTCCTAGATCAACGCCATGCTCGGCGCACCAACAAAAAAGCCATAGCATGTTCGCTATGGCTTTCTTATTTCTATTTGATTACTTGGTTTGAGTATCAAGCATCACTTGCCAGTATTCACACTTGGCCAAGAACTCTTTTAAATAAAGCTCTGGGTTAGCAAGCTTCTCACCGCCTTTAACATCAGCTCCAGTCACACGCCAAAATCCACGAGTAACCAAGTTTCGATGATAAATAAAATCGTTGAGTTCATTGGCCTTCAAAGGAAGTTGCTCACCAAACGTATTTTCGTAGCGGCTCAGAGTCGAGGCTTGTTCACTTGGCTTCTCCCTTAAAAAGGTATCCAAATCCAGACCTAATGCCTGTTGCTGATCTTTTGATAGGGTTTTAACTAATTTAGAGATCACACTGAACAGAGCCAACTCAACTTTTTGAGACGCTAATAACGATGCACCTAAAAGCGCATGTTCATTGGAAATGTGTTGTTCTGTTGATGAAACGGTTGCTGTTGTCACTGTGTTAACCTCAAATAATCATAACGGGTGTTACTGAACTGGATAGAGTCTTTTCACTAAGCTGAATCTTGCAGCTAAGCAGAGTCTTTTAGCAGAACACGGTCAGCATCAATAATGGTGAAGCCCGATGCATCTTCATTCTTTTCGACTTGCACTAAACCTTTAAAACCAATCTGCGACAGCTTCTTCGCAAGTTGATCTGGTGCTGTTTCAAAAACAACATTCATAAAAGGTAAAGACTCAGCATCAACAAAACCATGCTCGTTAAACAGTTCCATTGCTTGAGATAAATGGTCTGAGTCGGTTAATTCGATAATTTCTACAACTTCTTCCAACAACATTTTCGATTCCATATTCGCCAGAAAGTGACTGACACAAGCCGGTTCTTTTTGCTTGCATACATCCCGATGCCCTAAGACACCCCTTTAGTAGTAGGGAGATCATAACATATTAATAATCGTAAAATATGTTTTATTTTCCCTAAGCTACTGGGAATACTAGAAAAGAATAGAAATTGGTGAAACATAAGCAACACCAATTCATAGTATCGATAACGGTAAACCTGATTTGAGGTGATCAGGCAACCGTTACTTGAGAATCACCCGTTTCTACAATCGATTCTTGTAACAAGCCAGCATAAATACCATTGTGTGCCACCAGCTGTTGATGATTACCTTGCTCAACAATTTCACCCTTTTCCAACACCAAAATCGTATCTGAGTGACGAACGGTACTCAAACGGTGTGCAATCGCAATCACAGTTTTTTCCTTGAAAAGGCGCTGCATTGCTTTTTGAATCAGGTCTTCGGTGATTGAATCTACCGAACTGGTCGCCTCGTCAAGCATCATCAATTGACCACCCTGTGCAACCGCTCTAGCGAACGAGATAAGCTGCGTTTGCCCTACAGACAAGTTGGAGCCGTTCTTTTCCAAGTGGAAGTCATAACCTTGTGGCAATTGTTCAATAAACTTATCGGCATAAACATAGCGCGCCGCCTGTTCAACCTCAGTTCTAGATAGATGCGTTTTGCCCAGCGCGATATTGAATTGAATGGTCTCTTCAAATAAGTGCACGTCTTGCATCATCATTGAGAACAAATGAGCAGAGTCTTCACTTGAGATCTGTGACAGCTCTATTCCATTCAACAAAATGCTGCCTTCATAATCTTGGTAGGTTTTAGAGATCAGACGCAGAATCGTCGACTTGCCCGAACCCGTCGAACCCACAAGCGCGATTTGATGCCCTTTCTCCAATACAAACGAGACATTCTTTAGAACGTAGGGAGAGTCGTCTTTGTAGCGGAAGCTTACGTTCTTAAACTCTAGGCTCACAAACTGTTCAAGCTGTTTCTCAACCTTGTTAGATGGCAGCAGGTTACGCCCTTCCTCTTCAGTCGGCTCAACAAACAGTTCTTCAATATGGTCAAACGCTGCAAATGAACTCTGAATCGAAGCGATCTGCGAAGTAAAGTCTCGGATCGGAACAAACACTTTCTCTAAAGTATTGATGAACGCAATCAGCACACCCAAGGTGAGCGCTCCTTCTATCACTTGCTCAGAGCCATACCAGATCATAATCGCGATAGTGATTGAAGTGATGCCGGAGATAAACGAGAACAAAATCGCATCGTATTTATTGATCTTCTTCTGCGCTCTTAAAAACTCATCGGTATAGCCTTGGTAGCGTTGCTCGACTTGCTCTTCCGCTCGGTACATCTGAACGGTTTTCATGCCAAATAAGACTTCTTGTAAAAAGCCAATACCGCGAGCCAACGAAGAACGAGTCAACTTATAGAGTGCACGAAGTCGGTTTCGTACATAAACCGTCAAATACATCACTGGTGGCATAATGATCAATACAATCATCGTTAACTGCCAATCAATAAAGAACATCATCACTAACAGAGCAATGGTATTGATGCTGTCTTTAACTAGCCCGACAACCGACTGAACAAACGTCTCGCCGATGGTTTCCAAATCACTGGTTAATCGTGAAAGCGTTACGCCAATCGGTGTGTTATCAAAATAGCTGCGTGGCAGTTTGAGCACGCGAGCAAACAACACTGAGCGCATGTCAGTTATCGTGTATTGCCCGGTTTTACGTAGGTTGTACGAATAGGTGGTATCCACCACATAGCTCGCCACCAGCACGGCAACGAGATAGAAGACGTACTCGAGCAGACCATCCATATCCCCGTGACTCAGGTGAACATCGATCACTTGAATGATCAGCCAAGGGAACAACAAGCTCGTGATGACAGAAAGAGGAAGCATAGCGATGCCCAGAATCGCAGAGCCTTTGTATTTCTTAGCAAACTTAAAAAAGTGCTTGAGGTACTTGAGATCAACACGTTTTAACATGCTGCTGCCTCCGTTTCATTCTGCTGTAGTTGCCATGTATCGTAATAGTAATCACAGGTTTTCAATAACGTGGCGTGGTCGCCCTTCGCGATCACTTTACCTTCGTTCAACACGATGACTTCATCCATATATTCAAGGGCATTAACGCGGTGTGAAACCACAAGAACCGATTGATTTTCCAAACGTTTAAACAAACCTTCCAAGATCTTACGTTCTGTTTCATAGTCGACAGCCGATAGAACGTTATCCATGATGATCAGGTCGGTGGGTTGCAATAAAGCACGCGCAATACTTAAGCGCTGCTTCTGACCACCTGACAACATGATCCCTTTCTCACCGACTAAGGTTTGATCGCCGTGTTCAAAACGTGTCACATCACTAGCCAACTGGCTGAGCTCTAGCACTTCATCAACCTGACTCTTTGCCAAATCGGTATCTAGGCTACCAAAGCGGATATTGTCTTCGACGGTTGCTGAAAACAGGTAAGGGTCTTGAGTCACGGTTTTCACGTAACGGCGTAAGTCACTGCGTGAGAAGCTAGTGACATCTCTTTCACCAAGGAAAACAGAACCTTGTGGTACATCCAAGTGGTGGTTTAAGCAGTTCACTAATGTCGTTTTACCCGCTCCGATCCCGCCTAACACACCCACTTTCTTACCTGCTGGAATATCAAAGCTGATGTCATCGAGAATCACGCGTTCTTCACCTGAATAGCTGAAGCTGAGGTTGCGAACAGAAAACGTTTTTCCCTTCAGTGATTCAACATCTAGTTCAGTCAGCTTATCTTCATCAAGCTCCGGGACTTTGGCATTAAGAATGGTTTGTGCACTTTGAATACCTACCATGCCACGCTGATAAATGGTCGCGATTCTGCCAAGTTGCATCAATGGCATAGCGAGCAAAACCGAGTAAGTCAGAAAGGCGGTAATCTCACCAAGTGTGAGTTCCTGTCTCATTAACATGTAGCCACCAAGCCCAAGAATGATGATTTTCATCAGGTCATTGGCGTAGTCGAGTACCGGCATAAAGAAGACTTGAATGCGTGTAATTTTAAGGCGGCATTCAAGCAATAACTGGTTCAGCTTTTCACTTTCGGCTTTCACCCAAGGTGACATCTGCTGGCTCTTAATGAGATCAATCCCAGACAGGTAACTCATTAGCTGAGCAGACAGGTTTTGTAGACGCTTCATGTGCTCTAAATGCAGCGTTTTCATACGCTTGAAGCCCACACGGAAAATCACAAAAGCGATTGAGATAGGAATGATCGAATAAAGCGTTAATTCTGGTGAGATACGCCACATGTAAAGAGGCGTCAACGACAACGCAAGCAAGGCATTGAAGAACTGCAAGAAGCCGACACCAAACAGCAGTCGAATGCCACTAAGGTCATTGTTGATAATCGAGATCAGTCGACCCGAAGCAAAGCGTTCGTGAAAGCTGCTCGGTAAGCGATTCAACTTTTGTAGAAGTGTACTTTTAAGTGCGGCCTCTGTAATTCGCCCCGGATTAAGCGCATAGATACGAGACAGAATTCTCACCACCACCATGGCAACCGACATCCCGACCACAATCCAAACATAGGTTTGAAGCTGTTGGTGGCCAGTTGAAGAGGCATCATCAATCAAATCTATCGCCAATTGGATATAACGAGGGATCTCTACTTGTAACCAGTTGACGAGAAAGATGAACACAATCGCCAATAAGTACGAGGTGCGATTCATGCGCAGATAATGGGCAATAAACTGTCTTTTATTCATAGTATTCTTTGTTTAGGGCAGGCTCACAGCGAGATTTAACGATATAACCGGGCAGTTAAGCTAGATAGGTTCATCGCTGAGGTAAAGATACATCAAAAACACTTAGTTGACAATATCAACCATATTCAATAATTAGTTTCCGCTATTAAATTTTAGCATTGCTAGAAACAATTTTGCCGCCAAAAGTGGCGGCAAATAAATAGCTTAGCAGGCTAGTATTGATAACGGCTAAAGCATCTCTTTGGCAATCAAATGCAGCAAAAAGGTTTCACGTTCAATACTCATGCCCTTCTTAGGGCTCTCTGCCATGGTCTTTTCGTTATGAGCGATCGCTTCATGGATATTCATCCACACCGGTTTCATCCCGTTTTTCACTTCATAATCTTCGTAAGCCGTTTCACCAAGCTCACGATCGATCTTGCATGAGTAGCAGTAAGAAATCATGTGCATCATGTCTGCATCATCTTTGTACCAAGGACGAAACTCTTCAAAAATGCCGAACGGCTTGATGCTATGGATATTCTTCGCGCCAGTCTCTTCTTCGAGTTCACGAACCATACCTGCGATCACATCTTCCCCTTCATCCAAACCACCACCAGGAATGGTGTAGTCGTGATAACGCTCTGTATACAGCATCAGAATGTCTTCACCATCTAACACAATGGCACGGGCAGCGTTGCGCTTATAGACCGTTTTATTGTCTAGATGGTCGATATCAGGATGGATAGTTGTTTTTAGGTGTCTCATGATTCTGACTGCTCTACTGAATTTGGCGGCATCATATCATAATCATCAATAGATTCGAGGTTCACAACCGCTAACCAGAACGGATCGGACGGGGATATTCCTACGGTAACTTGAATCCACTTAGCTTGATCTAACACTCAAAAAGTCGTTAAACATGAAGAAATATCAACCTATTTCAATATCTTGACCAAATTAGGACAACCTTTTCTGAAATCTAAAATATACTAATTTCATAGAGCTTCTCATTTGGTTCTGTAGAACTTAACGCATTCGATTATAGAGTTATCACGTAGGAGATAGACATGAAGAAAATTGGTTTGATGGCTGTATGTGCCGTTGTATTAGGCGGTTGTGCAAACGACTATGCAGAATATAGCGAGGGCCAACGTGTTTCAGTCGCTAACCCAGCAGCGGTTTATTGTGTTCAACAAGACGGTGAATTAGACACGGTTACTGAAAACAATCAGCGTACAACTTACTGTGTATTCGATGACGGCGAGCGCATTGAACAGTGGGAGTACTACCGCAATAACCATGAGCAAGATTCAGAAAACCAAAGTTAATCACTGTAAAAAAACACATGAGCCTTCTGGCACAATGTTATGGGCGATGATTACATTCGAGCGGTTAAAAACATCGCTGAAGAAGGCACTGAACTTCTAGCTTTTGGCATCACGAGAAAGAAATAATCACCTATCGCCACCAGCGATGTGTGTGATCCGATTCCGGATCTAAATAACGATTCAATAAAGTCAGGTTAGTATCTAGTAGAGCTAGGTATTCCCTGACTTTTTTTACATCGGTACCCACTGAAGTCTGCTGGATACAGCGCTCCAATGCTGGGAGTAAACTCTCCACAATGTCAAAGTCAGATGAACGTCCAACGAGCTCTTTGGCAGTGATCAATGCTTCCAAAGACAGTCTTTCTGGCTCTCGTCTAACCAACTCTAAATCTCGCTTAAATGCGCCCGCACAAACACCTTCAAGATAAACTCGGTAGGTCGTCAGTACGTCCATCAACAGAAACAATTGCCCCTGAGCACTTTGATGTGGGTATGACACCGCAACATGAGCCTCCAACCTGCGATCTATTTGCTGCTCTACCCCAAGTGCGGAACACTTCTCGATGAGAACTTTAAGCAAACCTTGCTCGCCCATGAGCGATTGAATCTCGAATATACGTTGTAAATGGTAGTCATTCGAAACGAATGTCACTTGCACACTTTGCCCGCGAGTAAACAGCCCGCTTGCAATCATCTCTGAGGCCAAGTTCTGTATGTTCTCGACAGTGTTGGTCGAGTGCTGCTCGAGCAAAATCGCCCCTAAAGAAAACGGATGTTCACGCTGCTTTTCAAGCTTTCTAAAGTACTGGTGCATCGCGTCGGCTTCAGACAGTGTTTGCCCTTTTGTTAGCCCACCACAAAATGCTACCGCAGTTTGCTGATTCGACTCTTCTACCAAAGGCTCCGCCAGATACTCAACCAAAGCATCAACTCGACTGGTTCCTTCATCAGTCAATTTATTCTCATTAAGTCGCTTACCCAGCACAATAAGGAGGTGATTAATGCTCATTTTATGTTCAAGTCTCGTTTTGGGGATTAGATGTAGTGAATTATGTATACAATACTTGTTAACAAAAGTATTTTGAAATTCTTATATGTTGCTCGCAATAATGCTCACTATTGATAGCCACATCTTAGGTAATACAAGAATAGACGTGTCGCTTTACAGCAAACATAGCACGCTCTTGTATTTCAGCGCTCTATGCTTGTTAGCACTAGTCGATAAAAGAGTCCTTTCAATCAATGAATACGCTCAATCGATAACTGTTTCACCCAAAGAACAGGTTCACTCAAAGAAGTGAAACTAACTAAATACAAATTTTACACAGAGTTCGTCCATCGAACCGTCTTCACAGGAAGTTACTATGCTGTCTATTTTTGATATCTACAAAATTGGGGTTGGGCCGTCCAGCTCCCACACAAATGGACCAATGATCGCTGGGTTTAACTTTACCCAAAAAATTGATGCTCAGCTTAAGCAAGTGAAGCGTATTCAAATCGACTTATACGGCTCGTTATCATTGACGGGTATTGGTCACCACACAGACAGAGCGACCTTGTTAGGTTTGCTAGGTAACCGCCCCGACACCATTAAAATCACCAGTGCTAACCAAGCAATGCGTAAGGCGATTGAAGATAAATCTCTATTGGTTAGCGGTAACCATGAAATTTATTTCGATGTAGAAAGCGATCTGCTCTTCCACAAAACTAACCTTCCGTTGCATGAAAATGGCATGACTATCTCTGCCTTTGACGAAAGCGGCAGCCTTCTGGATATGGAAACCTACTACTCGATTGGTGGTGGCTTTATCGCAACCGCTGATGAGCTACAAAACGGCAAACAGGAAGCAGAAACACAAGTTGAGTTCCCTTTCTCTTCCGCTGATCAGTTACTTGAACTATCCGAACAACAAGGACTGAGCCTTGGTGGCTTAATTCTGCGTAACGAAGTGTCTTTCCAAGGTATGGATGTGATTGACCAGAAAGCCGACCAAATTTGGAAGGTGATGTCTCTGTGTATGCAGCGTGGCTTTGACACGGAAGGCATTCTTGATGGCGGTCTAGAAGTCACTCGTCGAGCACCTGCTCTGCTTAAAAAGCTGGAAGCAAATGCCTCGATTGAAAACGATCCAATGGAGATCATGGATTGGATTAACCTATTTGCCTTTGCTGTAAGTGAAGAAAACGCAGCGGGCGGTCAGGTCGTGACATCACCGACCAACGGTGCGGCTGGGGTTATTCCTGCGGTATTAATGTACTACCATCGCTTCATCAAAGAGCTAGACACTAAGCAGCTTAAAGACTTCTTGGCAGTCTCTGGCGCAATCGGCATCTTATACAAAACCAACGCTTCGATTTCTGGCGCAGAGGTAGGTTGTCAGGGTGAAGTCGGCGTTTCTTCATCAATGGCCGCAGCAGGCCTAACTGCCCTACGTGGTGGTAGCAACGAACAGATTTGTATTGCAGCTGAGATCGCGATGGAGCACTCACTGGGCATGACATGCGATCCGATCGGCGGACTTGTTCAGGTGCCATGTATCGAACGTAACGCAATGGGTGCAATGAAAGCCATCAATGCATCGCGCATGGCGTTGAAACGAACCAGCAAGTGTCTTATCTCGTTAGACAAGGTTATCGAGACCATGTATCAAACAGGTAAAGACATGAACAAGAAGTACCGTGAAACTTCTCTAGGCGGCCTAGCCGTGATCCACATGGCACCACCTTGTGAATAAAAGACAGGAACACGAGTGGAGAAAGCCTCTATAGAGACAGCATTCTTGTAAACTTAGTTTTCAATATCTCAACAAAGCCAGCCACCAAGCTGGCTTTTTTATTGGCTAAAGCCCAACAGCTAATTGAAAGTGATACTCACTCAAAATAACTTACAGAATGACTACCTCTAACTTTCCCTTTATTAGTTCATTACTTAGCCACAAATGATGATGGCTAAATTTCATACCGCCATGCATCCACTTGCAAAATCTAACGTTGCAAATCTCATTCATGAGAAATATGAATGCACTCATAAGAAAAGATATATCGAGTAAAGTTCTGCTTGGGACAGATGTTTAAGTTTATGTATTACTACTAATGATATTATAATCGGGCAATTACACTACATATTAATACAAACGTGAGAATAAAATAATGTGGAATAGATTAAACAAATCAATGATGTTCTGCCAAATGATGTTCGGACTTTCGTTCTATGGCGTCATGGTGATCTTGACTCGTTTCTTCCTTGAAGATCTGAACTACAATGAAGCTGACACCATGATGGTTGTTGGTGCTTTCTCTGCAATCGGACCGCTATTTGCTATCGCAGGTGGCTTTATCGCCGACAAGTTTTTAGGCGCTTACCGATCTTTAACCATTGCCTTCCTAGGGTTCGCAAGTGGTTACGTTCTACTGGTACTTGGTGCAGCAGCAACCAATGTTCCGATGGCATTATGTGGTATTGCGTTAGCAAGTTATGCACGTGGTTTGATGTCCCCTTCTTACCCAAGTCTTTACAAACGCACGTTCAAAACTCAAGAAGATTTTGAGAACTGCTACCCAATCAACTACTCAGTAAACAATATTGGTGCTCTGTTAGGCCAATACCTGTTCCCAATGCTAGTACTTGTTGTTGGTTTCCACGGTGGTTTCCTTCTTTCAGCGGTTCTAGCCGGTGCTGCGCTTCTGATGATGATCTTTGTTCGCAAAGGCCTTGTTGAAGCAAGTGCTGAAATCGACCAAAAACCAGTAAGCACTAAAAACTGGGCAGCGTTCCTTGGTCTTTCTGCAGCAATGATCGGCTTGGTATTCTTCATGTTCTCTAACATGGATATTGGCCAAAACATCGTGTACGCAATCGGTGGTGCAGCGATCATCTACTTTGTCTCTTTGATGATGAAATCGAAGAAATCAGACATGCTAAAAATGGGGACTATCTTAATCATCACATTCCTGACGACATGTTTCTTCGTGTACTACGGTCAGATGATGACTTCGATGACAATGGTAGCGATCAACACAATGCGTGGCGATCTATTTGGTTTCATCCCTGTCGCACCTGAAGCTTCAATGGCAATGAACCCACTATGGTGTATGGTTGCTGGCCCTATCATCGCGGGTATCTTCTCTAACCTAGAAAAGAAAAACATTAACTTCTCAACTGCAACCAAAGTCGGTTTCTCTTTCATCCTTACGGCTATCGCTTTCGGTATCCTTACGATGGCAGTAACGACAGTTGGTGACGATATTCTGATCCGCCCAGAAGTCTTCCTAGCGATTCACTTCTTCCTAGCATTCGGTGAAGTGATTGTAGGTTCAATGGTTGTAGCCTTCATCCTGTCTGTTGCACCTAAGCACATTGAAAACTTCTCAGTAAGCTTGTTCTCTGTTGCTATCGCACTATCAGGCATTGTTGGCGCGGTATTCTCAACGTCTATTGCACTAGAGAAAGGTCAAGAGATCACACAAGAGATCGTGCAAACGGTTTACGGTGATTACTTCCAAATGCTGACTGTTCTTGCCGTCGTGATGGTAGGTATCGCAATGGCAGCATCGTTCATTATTCGTAAGATGCTAGAAGCTGCGAAAGCCGCTGAAGAAACGATTGAACTAGAGCAAGCAAACAGCTAATTCTGTTCGCTGAGTCAAACCAATCCTAAGAGCCCTTTAGTTTTCTAAAGGGCTCTTTTTTGTAGGATCCGTTTCTCAATAGGATCTGTCGTATAAGTTAGGTAGTACATGTGTAAATCAAAGTAAATGATAACTATTAGTATTGAGTGTTTTTTAGTTCAGGATTATGATGTGGAAATCCAAATCTAAGAGAGCCTTATATGAGCAAGCCTAGCCCTATCACATTAACCGTTACTCAAACCTCAACAATTACTCCAAACATGCAGCGCATAACGCTTAGCGGTGAGGGATTAAGTAGATACCCAACAGAATGTGCCGGCGGCTACATCAAGCTTTTATTCTCGCCACTTGGCACGACTGATTTAAGCCAGCTAAACGAAGGTGAGCGCCCAACCATGCGTACCTACACCATTCGTCAGTACAATCCTGTAGAGCAGTGGATTGAAGTCGATTTCGTTCGTCACATCACTAAAGATTTGCAGTGTGGCTTTGCTGCAAGGTGGGCAATGAACGCGAAAGTGGGTGACACTATTTCAGTGGCTGGTCCTGGTTTAATTCAGGGGCTTAACCTAGAGTCAGACTGGTTCTTCTTAGTTGCAGACATGACGTCCCTACCTGCGCTTTCTGCAAAAGTAAAAACGCTCCCAGAAACAGCAACTGGTCACGCTATCATTCAGATCAACTCAGCAGCAGATAAGCAGGTACTTGAGACTCCTCAAGGTATTAAAGTAACCTGGTTGATTGAAGATGAAACCTCAGAGTCACTTTCACAAACCGTGCGCAACACAGAATGGTTAGAAGGTCAGGTTTCAATATGGACAGCGTGTGAATTTGAAAGCATGCGTGAGCTAAGACAATACTTCCGCAACGAAAAAGAAGTCGCGAAAGAGAACATCTACATCAGCAGCTACTGGAAACGTGGTGTCACTGAAGATGGCCACAAAGTGTTGAAACAGCAAGATGCTCAAGATTTAGCGGGGTAAGTCTTTTACTACCTACAGCTTCTTACTAAATAAAGAGAAAACGCCCTTAACGAAGTTTGTTTCGCTAAGGGCGTTTTTTCATTTAACTTAATAGAGATACCTATTCACAAATCCCCAATCACTCAGGCGATCTTTTAAGTCAATGAGATAACTAAGCCAGCAATAATTAGAGATACGCCTACACCGCGAGTCGCGTGCCACTTTTCCTTTAAAAAGTAGATCCCCATCACTACGCCAAAAATGATACTCACTTGCCTAAGAGCAACAACCAAGCTGACATTTTCAGTCATGGTCATCGCAAACAGCACTAAGCCATAGGTCGAAGCCATCATAATGCCTGCAAGCGTGGCTTTCTTTCGCAGTATCCAAGCATTAGTAAACTCGATTCTTTGGTTGGTTACGAATAACCAAACACTCAACGGAATCACAATTGCCCAGAACTGGATACCTAGGTAGAAAATCGCGGTGTGCTTGTTAGTTATAACTGGTGTGCTCAAAGGATCGAGTAACAGAAGCGCTTCTTTATCAATGATGGAATAGCCCGTGGTACCAATGGCCGCGATTAACGCCCACAGTACGCCAAGGTTGAGATACGCTTTTAACCTAAGATCTGAAAACTTCTTAAGTGGTACAAACAAACAACCCAAGGTAATCAAGGTGAAGCCAAACCATTGATTAGGTGACAGCTCATAGCCTATCAACACCGTGCCTAAACCCACCATCAACACGGGCAGCGCTCGTGCCATCGGGTAAATCACCCCAATATCGGCCTGCTTGTAGGCTACACCTAAGCCGATTAAATAGATGATTTGGCAAATACCACTTAAAAGAAGTAGCTTCCAGAATAAAAGCGTGATATCCACAAAGCCGACACTGTAAATGAACCAAATCAAATAGGGAGTCAATATCGCAGCAGCGGCAAAGCCAGAGGCTAAGAAGAAAGACGAGCCCGATCCTTGATTCGATTTACCTAGAACGTTCCAACCCGCGTGAAGCAAAGCCGAAATAGTCACGATGACGATGGCAGAGAATTCCATTTCATTCCTAAATTATAGATGAATTAGCACAACGGCTGACAACAGGTGATAAAAAAGGCCTCCGAATAAGAGACCTTTGAACTTTTCAATTGGGCAATCCTGCATAATTGCAGATATGCTAACGTTCTAACGTATGACTAGCGCTCTAGCTGCGCGATTGACTCAATACTGATCGCGTCATGACGCCAATACTCAATATCACAGTCAATCAGATCGCCGTTTTGATTGTAGTTAACACGCTCAACAACCATTGCAGGTGAGCCAGAAGTCGCACGCAGGGCTTGCGCTGTCTCGCCAAGTAAAGACGTTGTGCTCACTCGGTAACGGATCTTCTGATACACCACACCAAAGTGTTCGCGGTAGATGTCCGTCAACGATTTAGACAAGTCATAATCAAGCAAGTTAGGGAACAACTCTGGTCGAATGTAGTTGGTCACATACACAACCGGCCTATCTTCAAGATAACGAACTCTGTCTACTCGATAAACGTCCGAGAAAGGTTGCAGCTCAAGAAGCCTAGTTGCTTCCTTGGTCGCTAAAATGCCTTTCGCCGCCACCAACTCTGTTTTCGGCTTACGATTCTGCGACAAAGCCATATTCGTGAAGTTCAGCGTTTGTGTTGGATCGTAGCGCAGTGGCGCTGGAGAGATAAACCAACCACGTCGGTCTTCTCGATAAATTCGTCCTTCCGCTTCAAGTGAAGACAAGGCTTCACGTAACGTAACTCGTGTTGTATCAAACGATTCAGCCAGTTTGCGCTCCGCAGGCAGCTTCTGTCGTGGTGTTAACATCCCCGACTCTATCTGCTCTACGATGACATCTTTGATTTTTACGTACTGCACTTCATTTCCTTTCATTCTTGTTCTTGTCGTCAGCCACTCCTTGGCCAACTGCAATATAAGTGGTTCGCTAGCGTTTACGCCAAGCTTGGGTGCGCTTATCGAATAACTTGTTGATTAGCATATGAATCAACTTCGCACTCGCTGCAGATATCATGATCATCACCGCCATCGCTGCTGCTGCACCGGTTTGACCTGCATCGTCCATATTCAGTACTGATACTGACGCTGGAATCGTATTGGTAGAATACAAGAATACTACCGCAGATGTCGTGGTAAGTGCATTAATAAACAGGTATGTCGCAATATCTAAAATCGCCGGCAGACAAACAGGTAACGTCACCTTAAAGAACAGCTTGTATTGCGGTAAGTTTACCGAAGCCGCTGTTGCTTCAATTTCGGAAGGCAGTTGTTTCAATGCCGTTAACGCCGTCATGTGCCCTACCGTGTAGTAGTGAACCACGGTATTAATCACCAAGAACGCCATCGTGCCATACAAGAAGTTAAGTGGGTTACTCAAATCATTGAAGTAGAAGATATAACCCAAACCCAGCACCATACCCGGAACGGCCATCGGAACAACGCTGAGCATTTGCATCGCTTGACGAACAGGACCGAAGGCGCGACCTTTCTCAATGCAGTATGCACCTAAGAAAATCAGAACAGTACCAATAACCGCAGTCCAAGCACCAAGCGTTAAGGAGTTGAAGAATGGCGCCCAACCATAAGTACTCATTTCTGCGAAGTTGTAGTTGTTTAGCGTCAGCGCTTTGTTCCAAGGCCAGAAGGTGACCATCGAACCGTATATCGCCATGCCCAACACAATAACCACAGCAGCAGAGATGATGGTGCAATAAAGGAAACATAAGCCATCACGTAGTGAACTAGGTTCAGGTTGGTACGCGACAGAACGAGTATCAAACAAGCTCTTTTGTTTCTTTTGAACCCAGCGGTCAACGGTAAACGCAAGCAACGCAGGTAATAGCAGCAAGATACTGGTTACTGCACCCATAGAGAAGTTCTGTTGACCAACCACCTGCTTAAAGATGTCAGTCGATAACACGTTGTAGCTACCACCTATCACCTTTGGCACACCAAAGTCACAAACCACCAGCGTAAACACAACGATCAGGGTACTGATCAAGCCGTATTTTGCCGCAGGTAACGTCACCATAAAGAAAGTTTTTAACGATGAAGTATTGAGTGCACGTGCTGCCTCATAAAGGCGAGCGTCAGAGGTTCTTAATGAGGTGGTCAGAATCATCAAGGCGTGTGGAAACGTCCAAAATATCAAGCCCAGTGAGATACCAATCAAACCATAAACCGAGTTGCCCCCCAAGACTTCTTTAGCGATACCTTGGTTACCAAATAAGAAGATAAGACTGATTGCAGGAAGCAGTGACGGAGCAAGAATAGGCGCAGAACCCAGTACTTGAAAAAGCCCCTTAAAAGGCATGCATGAACGAGTTAGCGCATAGGCATAACCAAACGCCAAGACACCCACGACTACGGTCACTAGCAATCCAAGCGTGAAGGTATTGCCTACCGACTGCCACAGGCTTTGAGACGCAAAATACGTAGCGAAATTCTGTAAACCTACAAATTCACCGTCTGCGTTCTGAACACTCTTTTTCAACATTGCCCACAGTGGCATCAGGATAAACAACGTCATGACCACAGACAAAAAGGCCAACAGCCCAAATAGAATTACGTTGTCTTTGCTTAACCGAGCCAGAAAAGGTTGTACTCGTCGTTGAATTAGCAGCTTAGATTGCATCATTTGAGTCGATTCCATGATTGATTACGCCGCCTCGTCTTTCATCACTTGCAGGCTTTTCGATGAGTAAGCTCTAAGGCCTTCTTGATCAAACGCCACGTAACGAATATCACTGCGACGCAGCTTCAATCGATTGAACTCTTTGACGGGTACATCAACGATGATCTCTTTCGCCGTTGAGTCATGTTGCAATTGACACTCAACACGATAAAACGCCCCTAAGAATTCGCTTGATACGATTCTCACTGGCAAGGATTCACTAAAACGATCAACAAACTGGATTTGCTCTGGACGAACGGCAATATCAAAAACATCACCCAGATTTGGCGTGAGATTATCTAAGCCAGGTAACGGCAGCATTGACTCAGCAATACGCATCTTGCCTTGAGCCGCAACAGAAGCTTGAATAAAGTTCATGCTACCAACAAACTCAGCCACAAAACGACTGACAGGTTTTTGGTAGATCTCTTGAGGAGCACCGACCTGCTCGATAACACCATGATTCATCACGACAATACGATCTGCCATCGTTAACGCTTCATCTTGGTCGTGCGTCACCATAATAGTGGTGATACCCAATTTGCGTTGCAGTTGGCAGATCTCATCACGTAGGTGTGTTCTTACCTTCGCATCCAACGCAGAAAGCGGTTCATCGAGTAGCAACAAGCCTGGAGACAAGGCTAATGCGCGAGCCAGAGCAACACGCTGCTGCTGTCCACCAGATAGCTGATTTGGAAATTTCTGACCAGACGTTGGTAAGCCAATGGTCTCTAACCAAGACTCAACCGTCTCAAGGGCTTCTTTGGTCGACATGCCTTGGTTTTTCAGACCAATCGCAATGTTTTCTTCTACAGTGAGATTTGGAAACAAAGCGTAAGATTGGAACACGATGCCAAAGTCGCGCTTTTCTGGTGGCAAGAAGGTCGTATCATTACCGTTCTGCTCAATGGAACCTGAAGTTGGCAAGTCTAGACCTGCAATCGCACGTAATAAGGTGGTTTTTCCACAGCCGGACGGGCCAAGAAAACAGACGAACTCGCCTTTATCTATCGATAGGGAGATGTCTTTTAACGCTGTAAATTGGCCAAATTGCTTTACAACGTTTTCAATATTCAAATAAGTTTGGTTGCTCATACTACAGCACTCTCTATATGGTATATACCAAATTTAAACTGAGAATATTGCAGTTGAGTGACAAATTTATAGAAGCTAAATGACAGTTATATTGCAGATATAATAAGCATTAAAGATTGCTATTTGTTCAGAATTAAAAGTTCGTTCAACGTTGAAAGCCCTCAGTGACTTGCCCATAAATCACTGAGAGCCTAAATGTAAACTTCTAATTTAAACGCTAGATTAATCTATGATTCAACCTTGTCGGCTTTACCCGCCGCACCTGCGAGTTTGGATAACTGTTTATCTAGCCACAATGGCTTGCTACCCGAATCTTCCGCGTTCTCTTTTCTTCGTACCGCATCACGCACCATCATCGCACCTACCCAACGAAATGGCTCTGGCGGGAAGTGTCCTAATGGGCCTTTGGTTAAACCACTTCGTGTCCATGCATTGTCGATATCGAGTACCATTGCTGACAAAATTTTTCCGCCCATACGGGTTTGAGCAACGCCATTGCCTGAATAACCAAGCCCATAATAGATGTTGCCTTGGCCTTTTAGATTACCGAAAAATGGCAGACCGGTGACCGAACGATCTGAGCCTCCTGACCAGTTGTAATCGAATTCAATTTGTTCCAATTTAGGGAACAGTTTTTGAAACGATTGATTGAGAATCGGCAGGTAGTTGGTCGTTTGGTTAAACATGCTTTCAACTTGATTGGCAAACGAGAACTTATTACCGCCTTTGCCCAACATGAGTCGTCCGTCCTGGGTATCTCGGTAATAGTGGACAAAGATACGCGAATCTACCACCGCAGCCCCTTTCTCTGGACCAAACTGCTTGAGCTTTTCAGGAATAGGCTTGGTCACCACCATATCGGAAGAGACAACCACTATGCTGCGTTTGAACTCTTTAAAGTGATCGAGCATCCACGCATTGAGCGCTAAGATCACTTTATCGGAAGTTATCGTCCCACCCTTAGTTTGGACGCGAACTGGTGAGCCGTAATCAAGAGAAGTCATTTCTGTATTTTCGTAAATTTCGACACCCAATTCGATCGCAACGCGGCGTAAGCCTCTCGCCAATAACGCTGGCTGCACACTACCCGCAGCTTCTGAGTAGTAACCCTCAATGTGGCGATCAGATCCCGCTTTATCAGCCAAAGAATTGTCGCACTTCTTCCAGCTATTGATACCCTGCTTAACAAGCTCATTAACAACAGGCTCCATTCCACCCTTTTGGGCTTCATTAGTCGCCGTGTAGTAAGTACCGCTTCGATATAGATGCGCGTCAATCTTGTGTTCGTTACAGAAGGCTTCGATCTCGTATATAACCTTTTCCGACTCCTTAACCAACCATTTCGCTTGTTCTTTTCCATAGAGCTTTTTCAGCGTCGGATACTTAGTTGACCACGTCAGCATGCAACCGCCGTTCGCACTAGAAGCACCGCTACCACATAGGCCTTTTTCAATCACGACAACATGCTTTTCTGGTTGCTGTTGTTTGATTAAAATCGCCGTCCATAAACCCGTATAGCCACCGCCAACAATGGCGATATCACAGTTGACGTCTTTTTGGAGCGGCTTAGCCGAATCTAGCCCCGCATGGATGTTGCCAAACTCTTGTTCCAACGCTTGCTTGAACCAATATGAGTAGTGCTTTGTCATTTGTTGTACCTTACTTAAAACCTAAAGGCGTAAAACTAAAAAAGGAAGACCGAAGCCTTCCTTTACTGATTTCTAACTTCTAATGAACTAAACAGTTAAATAGCTAAATAGTTAATTAACTGAGTAGCTCGATAGATTAAGATTTTGGCTCTGATTTAGCGTCAAACTTGTCAGACCATGTTTTAAGAACGTCTGCACGTTCACTGCCCATGCGAGCGAAGTCCATTTTTGCCATGTTCTTTTCTACATTAGGGAAGTTCTCTGCTTTGCCTGTCACATCTTGGTGACCAACAACTGGGTACATTTCGATGTAAAGCTCGTTTGCCGCTTTAGAAATAGACCAATCGATAACACGTTGTGCTGCATCAGAAGGCTTAACAAGGCCTACCGCTTCCGATTCCCAACCGATGCCTTCAGGCGTAATAACTGAAAGTGGAGCGCCTTGAGTTTTCAGCTTAGCGCCACGGCTCGCCATAGAAATACCGATAGCGACTTCACCCATGCCCGCTTGAACACATGGCTTAGAACCAGAGTGTGTGTAGTGAGCAATGTTTTGATCTAGCTTCTGCATGTAGTTCCAACCTTGGTCTTCACCCATGTTTTGTAACCAAGCCGAAACCTGCATGTAGCCCGTACCAGAAGATGCTGGGTTTGGCATAGCAATGTGGCCCTTGTAGATAGGCTTCGTTAGGTCATCCCAAGACTTAGGTGCCGGTAGGTTCAATTGCTTAGCCACCACTTCGTTAAAGCAAACTGCATTGAAGAATGCGTCATTGCCATACCAAGCTTGAGTAGATTGTGGATCGTTGAGGTTTGAACGCAGAGCTTCTACACCTTGAGGAGTGTAAGGCTTGAGAATGCCCTCTTCTTTAAGCAGTGCCATTGAAGAACCAGCAAGTCCCCAAACTACTTCTGCACGAGGGTTGTTTTTCTCAGCCAATAATTTTGCCGTCATGATCCCAGTAGAATCACGCACCCATTTGATGTTGATGTCTGGGTTTTCACTTTCAAATGCGTTTTTGTACTTCGCTAAAATGTCAGTTTCAAAAGCGGTGTAAACCGTCACTTCCTGTGCTGCATAAGCATTACCAGCTAATAGAGTAACTAATGCTGCAAGTGATCCTTTCATAAAACGGTTTTTCATCATTTTCTCCAGTCAGGCCCAACTCTAGAGTGAGAAGTTGCCAAAATTAAAAATTGCCAAAGTTAAAGTTGTTAAAGCTAGAAGCCCTATCGAGAGGCACCTATATTCAAAAATTCATTCCAGTTGTTGGCACACACCCCTCCCACTGGTATGTACCAGATTTCGATTATTAAGCTAACTGGCTTTTGTGACGATTAAATGAACGAAAAATGGCAATTTAAAGATCGAAAACTTTCTCAAGACAAGTGACCATTTTTAATATGAAGCTTTTGTGAAAATGATGTTTGGGCTATTTACGACCGTTTAAATTGGTTGTTAAAGTAACTCTAAATATTGGTATAGTCCAAAATTGAAATCACGAGAGTTGAACATGAGAAACGAATACTTACTGCTGACACCGGGCCCTTTATCTACTTCTGAAACCGTTCGCCAAGCGATGTTAAAAGATTGGTGTACTTGGGATGATGAATACAACAAAGACGTTGTTGAAGTGATTCGTAGCAAGCTAGTGACTTTAGCGACTAAGCAAGCGGGATATACAAGCGTATTAATGCAAGGTAGCGGCACCGCTTCGGTAGAAGCAACAATCGGTAGCGTTATCTCTAACAACGGTAAGCTTCTTGTTGTTGATAACGGTGCGTACGGCGCTCGTATTGCTCAAATCGCAGAATACTTAAACATTCCATGCCATGTCGTTTCCCCAGGTGAAACATCACAGCCTGACTTGAACGAAATGGAAACGGCATTGGCCATGGATTCAGACATTACTCACGTTGCGATTGTGCACTGTGAAACCACGACAGGCATGCTGAATCCAATTGAAGACATTGCCAAATTGGCAAAACAGCACAACAAAACCGTCATTCTCGATGCAATGTCGAGCTTTGGTGGCATCCCTATGGATATCGCTGACTTAGGTATCGATTACATGATCAGCTCGGCAAACAAGTGTATTCAAGGTGTACCTGGATTCGGCTTTGTTATTGCGAAGCAATCGGAACTGGAAAAATGCAAAGGCCAAGCTCGCTCATTAAGCCTTGACCTGTTTGACCAGTGGCACTGCATGGAAAGCAACCATGGTAAATGGCGCTTCACCTCTCCGACTCATACAGTGCGCGCTTTCTACCAAGCTCTACTTGAATTGGAACAAGAAGGCGGCATCGAAGCTCGTCATAGTCGCTACCAAACCAACCAAACCACATTGGTTGCAGGTATGCGTTCTCTTGGTTTTGAACCACTGCTTAATGATGACCTTCATTCACCTATCATCACCTCTTTCTATTCTCCAACTCATAGCGATTACCAATTCAAGGAATTCTATGACCGTTTGAAAGAGCAAGGGTTTGTGATTTACCCGGGCAAGGTTTCAAACGCAGACTGCTTCCGAATCGGTAACATTGGTGAAGTGTATCCGTCAGACATTGAAGCTCTCATTAGCGCAGTGAAAAACGCTATGTACTGGGACATCAAATAATGACGACGACCAATCCAGAGCCAGTTCTAAAGGCCACACACTTTCGAAGCGAAGGCGATGTGAACACAACGCCAGCACGCGAAAAATGGAACGAGTCGCTAAACGATGATGCGACTCAAGTAATGTTAAAGCGTGATGCTGACGTGTTTCTTCATCAAGCCATGTCAACGCCTTGCCTAGACACACTTGAAGCAGCCGAAGGCATTTACATTCAAGATGCGACTGGCAAAAAGTACATGGACTTTCATGGCAATAATGTCCATCAACTAGGTTATGGTCACCCTCACATCATTCATAAAGTGACTCAGCAAATGGCGTCATTGCCGTTTTCACCACGTCGCTTTACCAATGAAACAGCCGTTCAATGCGCTGAAAAGCTGACACAGATCTGCGGTGGTGAGTTGAACCGCGTGTTGTTTGCACCGGGTGGTACTTCGGTTATCGGCATGGCACTCAAACTGGCTCGACATGTCACCAACAACTTCAAGGTCGTTTCACTGTGGGACTCATTCCATGGCGCGTCACTGGACGCAGTTTCAGTGGGTGGTGAAGCTTGTTTCCGCGAAGGCATGGGCCCGTTAATGGCTGGCGTAGAACGTATTCCACCAGCCGTTTCTTATCGTGGCGCTTTCCCGCTTAATGACTCTTTATCGCTTCGCGGGCAAAACTCCGGCGATGCGAACGAGACCACATGTGATGTGCGTTATGCGGATTACCTAGAGTACGTGATTGAAAAAGAAGGCGGTATTGGAACCTTCATTGCAGAAGCGGTTCGTAGCACAGACGTTCAAGTGCCAAGTAAGGCTTATTGGAAGCGCATTCGTGAGATCTGTGACAAACACAACGTCATATTGATCATTGACGACATCCCAAATGGCATGGGTCGTAGCGGCGAATGGTTTACACACCAAGCGTTTGATATCGAACCTGACATTCTTTGTATCGGTAAAGGTTTTGGCGGAGGCTTAGTACCAATCGCAGCCATGATCACTAAAGACAAATACAACACGGCAGCGCAAGTATCTCTTGGTCACTACACCCACGAAAAAAGCCCTATCGGTTGCGCGGCGGCACTGGCTACGATGGAAGTGATTGAGCAAGAAAATCTACTTGAAAAAGTGCAAGCAGACAGCGCATTCGTGCGTGAACAACTGCTTCAAATGAAAGAGAAATACCCAGTCATTGGTGACATTCGCGGCATCGGCCTGCTCTGGGGAGTGGAATTGGTCACTGACCATATCACCAAAAACCGAGCGTTCGATGAAGCAGAAGCAGTACTTTACCAATGTCTGAACGATGGCCTGAGCTTTAAGGTGTCACAAGGTAACGTGATTCAATTAAGCCCGCCATTGATCATCAGTCGCAGCGAGCTAGAAGTCGCTCTGTCTGTATTCGAAAAAGCGATAGCCAAAGTCTGCAAAGATTTTGAATACCTTTAATTCTCGAAATCAACATTTAAACCAATAACCTTAAACAACCATTTGTTTCCCAGAACTTTGAACTGGGAGTGACACAAAAATAGGACACTATTATGAACACGACATCACCTATCCAAGCGGTTATCTTTGACTGGGCCGGCACTATCGTTGATTTTGGGTCGTTTGCTCCAACTAGCATCTTCGTTGAAGCATTCAAACAAGGTTTCGACTTTGACATCGACTTAGCTGAAGCGCGTGAACCTATGGGGATCGGCAAATGGGACCACATCCAAGCAGTGGGTCGAATTCCAGCTGTTGACGCTCGTTGGAAGGCTCAGTTCAGACGCTCCATGACAAGTGAAGACGTTGACGCGATCTACGCGGCATTCATGCCTCTTCAAAAAGCGAAAATAGCCGATCACGCAGCACCTATTTTGAATGCGATAGAAGTGGTCAATAACCTAAAAGAGAAGAACGTGAAGATCGGGTCTTGTTCAGGTTACCCACGTGAAGTGATGGATGTTTTAATTCCTGCTGCTGCAGATTACGGTTACCGACCAGATAACGTGGTAGCGACCGATGACTTACCTCAAGGTGGTCGCCCTGCTCCATTTATGGCACTGAAAAACGTAATCGATCTAGGTGTAACTAGCGTTGCTGCGTGTGTAAAAGTAGACGACGCAGCACCGGGGATCGATGAGGGTCACAACGCAGGCATGTGGACAGTTGGACTTGTATTATCGGGGAACGAAGCAGGCTTAACGTATCAAGAATATTTAGATGCAGACGAGACAACACTTGCAGCTGCACGTGAAAAAGCAAGCGTTAAGCTAAACAAATCAAACCCACACTACCTAATCGATACCATTGCAGACCTACCAGGTGTCATTGCAGATATTGAAAAACGTTTGTTAGCTGGTGAGCGTCCGTAAACAAAGTCGAGCTATTACGTGATGTAAAACGTGAAAATACCGCTATAGCTTCAATTCAAATCCCTATCCAATCATGTACTCATTCGAGTTATACATATTGGGTGGGGATTTTTGTTTTATAAGCATGATAAAGCGCAAGTTTTTTACTTATTCCCCTCAGAGTCACTGGAAAATAGACGAGGCTAGGCTATAGCTTAAACATAAACATATACATTCCAACAAATGATAAAACCAACAATAAAGGCATCTTAAATATATAATATTTAACAATTTCATTGACTCCAATACGCAATCAGATTAACAATATAAGTACTGAGAAAGAAACAGGTTCACCTGAACCAACACCTTGATTTACTTATTATAAGCAGTGTCGTAACCCAATAAGTGATCGTTTTACTGGTAAGTTCAGATAAAAATAAGAGTTAATCCAAGGAAAAAATTATGAAAAAACTGTCAAAAATCATGTGTGCTGTTGTAGCCGCTTCAGGCCTAGCAGCAGCGCCTTCTATTGCTGCAACGACTTACGTGGGTGCAAAAGTGGGCGTGGGCTGGCTAGACAGCGCATGCGTAAGCGGTGAAAAGTGTGATGATGATGCAATTGGTGCAGGCATCTACTCTGGCTACAATTTTAATGACAAGTTTGGTATTGAGCTAAGCTCAGACTTCCTTGGCGACTACAAGACAAGCTTTTCAAAGAACGGCACAACAGCTGCGTTCAGCGATCCACTAATCGCAATCTCACTAACGCCAATGTACCGCCTTCCAGTACAGCAAGAGTTTGACGTATTCTTCAAAGCAGGTCCTGCTTACATCTCGCACGGTGGTGAAGATGACGTTGTACTTTCTGCTGGTATCGGTGTAGAGAAGCAACTTTCTTCTGATTGGGCACTACGCGTTGAGTACCAATACTTTGATGACTTCGACGACAACTACGTTCAAGACCTAAACTCAAACCTACTGTCTGTTGGTGTTAGCTACAACTTCGGTACTGGTAACACAACTGCATCAGCGGCGGCAGCAGCAGCTTCTGCGGCAGCAGTGACTCAAGCGCCATCTGAGCCAATCACAGAACCAGCAGTTGTTGTTGAAGAGAAGACAACCGTGGTTGTTACTAAAGCGCAAACTGAGAGCTTCTCTCAAGGTATGTTTGAGACAAACAGTACTGAACTGTCTACAGATGGCAAAATTGCATTAATGCCATTAGTTGAAGTACTTAAAGCTCACCCTCAATCAACAGTTGATGTTGTTGGTCACACAGACTCAACAGGCGCAGCTGAATACAACATGATGATCTCTAAGAAGCGTGCAGCAGCTGTAGCGGCATACATCGAAGAGCAAGGCATTGAAGCAGACCGAATTACAGCGTCAGGTGAAGGCGAAGAGAATCCAATCGCATCAAACGATACAGCAGAAGGCCGTGCTCAAAACCGTCGTGTTGACGCAACGATCCCTGGTTTCGAATACCAAGAAGAAGTACAAGTTGAAGAAGTTATCGTAGAAACTGCTGAATAACAGCACTCTACCTTAGCCGAAATAATAAGGGCGGAGCACTCAAAGTGCTCCGCCCTTTTCTGTATCTGTCTTTACTAATAAGCCGTAAGCCGAAAAGTACCGGCCCCAAGCTAGGCTGTACAAACCGAAAACTAAACGATTTCCCAGCTGTGAGTCATTTCTACGCCAGCACCTAACATTAGACATACTGAACAGTATTTTTCTAACGAATCAGCACATACTTTAGCCACTAACTCAGGATCTAGGTTGTCACCAGACACTTCAAAGTGAATGTTAATCACAGTAAAGATTTTTGGTGCTGTTTCACGACGTGTCGTTTCAAGTTTTGCATTACAGCCTGTGATGTTCTGGCCTGCAGATTTCAAACCATCGACGACATCAACAGAGCTACAACCACCAGCGGCCATAAGGACCATTTCCATTGGGCTTGGCGCGGTTGCACCACCACTGCCATCCATTACTACAGAGTGGCCAGATTGAGATTGACCTAGGAATTTAAAGCCTTCGACCCATTTAACTTCTGCTTGCATGTTGTTCCTTAGATGTACGATAACCGCCATCGCTGTCTATTATTGGATATCAATACTGACACCCTACTACTGGCGGCATTTATGAGCAAGATTTTCTCGGCGACATATTTTTTTGTGAATGATGCAATTTTTTCCATCTAAAACCTGTCTCTATTCGTACATTCAAAATCGAATGAGAAGAACGTCAAGATGAGGTATCTATGAATAAATTATCTAAAATATTGGTATCACTCGTGGTTGCGCTACCACTGATTTCGCTGTTTGTAAGCCAGACTGGCACTGCCAATACAATGGATAAAACGGCTAATTCAGGTAAAAGTGAAATCGCGACACTGGCTGGTGGCTGTTTTTGGTGTACGGAGTCCGATCTAGAGAAGCTAAAAGGTGTAACCGACGTTATCTCTGGATACTCTGGTGGTGAACTGGAAAACCCAACCTACAAACAGGTCTCTTCGGGTAAGTCAGGTCACATCGAAGTGATCAACGTGACCTATAACCCTGATGTGGTTAGCTACGAACAGGTTCTTGACCAATTCTTCCGACACATCGACCCAACCGATGACAAAGGTTCTTTTGTAGACCGAGGCCGTCATTATCGACCAGCTATTTTCTATCATAACCAAGCACAAAAAGATGTTGCTCAGAACTTCATGATGGAAATCGACAAAGCTAATATCTTTGGTGAACCACTAAAAACAGAACTGATTGAATTTGAAAAATTCTGGCCAGCGGAAGACTATCACCAAGACTATTACAAGAAGAGTAAAGTTCGTTATAACTACTACCGCTATGCTTCTGGCCGCGATCAGTACCTAGATAAAATCTTCGGTGATGATAGAAAGGACAACCCTAAAACACTACGTCAGATCATCGACAGTAAGAATGCGACAGCGAATGCTAAAACATACGTAAAACCGTCTGATGCAGAGATCAAAGCGAAGCTTACAGCACTTCAATACGATGTAACGCAAGAAGACGCTACTGAGCGCCCATTTGACAACAAATACTGGGATAACAAAGAGGAAGGTATTTATGTTGATATCGTTACCGGTGAGCCTTTGTTCTCATCAAAAGACAAATACAAATCAGGTACGGGTTGGCCGAGCTTCACCCAACCAATCAGCGAAGCTTATGTCGTTACAACTACTGACTACAAGCTGCTTTACCCAAGAACAGAGGTTCGAAGTAAGTTTGGCGATTCCCACCTAGGGCATGTATTCAAAGATGGTCCAAAACCAACAGGGTTACGTTACTGCATGAACTCAGCCGCAATGCGCTTTATCCCTGCGGATAAATTAGCAGAAGAAGGCTATGAGGAATACGTTGAGATGTTTGAGGGATAGGCATTCAGCAATTAACGATCAGCCTATGACAACAAAGCCAGCATATCGCTGGCTTTGTTTTTATTTGCAGAGCTTTATTTATCAGCCCATGGACCTAATTAACCCGTTAACACCGTGTCTTCAGGGTATTTCAACAAGGAAGGTTCTGGGCGAGCTAGCATATAAGCCAAGGTCAGGGGGCCGATACGTCCAATCACCATAACCACAATCATGATGTATTTACCTGGCTCAGTCAGGTTTACGGTTAAGCCAGCTGTTAAACCAACCGTTGCAAAGGCAGAAATCACCTCAAACATGACTCGATCAAACGCTGCCTTTTCAGTAAGCATTAACAAAAACATCGCGGTGGTTAATAACGCCCCACTTACCACAATAATGGCCAATGACTTTGTTACCGCTTGCCAAGTCACAGTGCGCTTAAACATCACCACGTGCTTTTTCTGACGGAGGAAGGTCCACGTTGCGACAAAGGCTACTGCAAAGGTCGAAACCTTAATACCACCACCTGTTGAGGTAGAACCTGCACCAATCAACATCAGTACAATCATTACCAGCAACGCAGGCTGTGTGTACTGAGACAAATCCACACTATTAAAGCCAGCAGTACGAGCACTTGCCGACTGAAAAAATGCGGCTAGCCACTGTCCTTGAGTCGATAACCCTTCCATGGTTGCTGAGTTATTTCTTTCTAGCAGCCAGAACAATACCGTACCTACCAACAATAGAGTCGGAGTGGCGGTTAGCATAATCTTGGTGTGTAAATGAAGATGTCGAAAACCTTTACGCCAGTTACTCGATAGGTCGCCGACGACTGTGAAGCCTAGCCCACCGAAAATAAACAAGCCAGCTAAGGTGAAGATCACCAGCGGATCATCAACAAAACTCATCATACTGTCTGAAAACAGTGCAAAACCTGCGTTATTGAATGCAGATATCGCATGAAATAGTGCATAAAAACTGCCCGTTGACCATCCCATCTCAGGTACCCAGCGGAAGCAGAGCAATACAAAACCGATAAATTCAGCCACTAATGCAAAGATGATGATCTTCTTAACCAATTTACGAAGGTTAATCTTACGATCTTGGCCAAGCGCTTCTTTCGCTAGTGCTTGTTGTTTAAGGCTTAACCTAACACCGAACATGTAAAGCAGTACCGCAGATAGAGTCATCTGCCCTAACCCGCCGACTTGCATCAAGAACATCAGTAAGATTTTACCCGCCAAGGTGAAATGCTCACCGGTATCGACAACACCTAATCCTGTCACACTGATCGCCGAGGTTGCTGTAAACAGTGCATCCGTAAAACTTAGGCCTGTCACAGAGAATACAGGCATCGTCAACAATATTGCAGAGGGGATAAGTACGCCTAAGAAGCTCGTAAGGATAATCTTAGGTTCAGAGCCTTTACGTGGCTTTTTATCACTCTTAAGCGTGTAGAAAGTACCTTTTCGTTTTAACGAATTCATACTGTTACCTTATTGCCAATTACCAATTGCGTAGCTTTCTAGATAAGGTCTCTTTCGGCCCAGCGATGATCACCACATCCCCAATTTCTAAACTCACATCCAGTTCTGGAGCTTTAGTTAGGTTCGGTCCTCGCTTGAAGCCAAGTACTTCAACACCATTTTCTTTACACAGCTTAAGGTCGCCAAGTTTCTTACCCAACAAATTAGAACCAATAACAATCTCCGTCATCGCTAAACCGCTGCCAAGATCGATAAACTCAAGAACGCGTCTATCCAACATTTTACGCGCAACACGAATGCCCATATCTCGTTCAGGCATGATGATATGGTCAGCACCAATCTTAGAGAGAATCTTGCCGTGAAACTTATCGTTCGCCTTTACCCAAACAGCTTTTGCGCCTGACTCTTTTACCACCAGAGTAGTCAGAATACTGGAATTAACATCAGAGCCAATCGACACCATCACCATGTCGTAATCGTCGAGTCTTAACTCTTTAACTGTCTCCTCGCTTGTACAGTTCGCAACAATCGCTTGTGAAACAAAAGCCGCCGCTTCTTTCACTCGCTCTTCATCAATATCGACGGCCAGTACCTGTGCCCCTGAACTTTGTAGCTCTTTGCAAACAGACAGACCAAATCGCCCTAAACCGATAACTGCATATTGTTTGTCGCTCATTTGAAATCCTGTTTAGAAATTTTAATTACACGGGATAGCCAAACCTACATTAGTTTCTATCTCAAAAAAAGTTAGTTCTGCAAGAATAAGGTTATACTATTGTCATAATCGCTTGATTTATAAAGGTAGAGAACAACTCGAGTTTCTGCTAATTTCCAATTCATAATTTCTGCGGCAGCACACACAATGAATGAATTCATAACCCAAGTACAAACCTACATCAACCAGAGCCATAGTGATTGGGCAAACAGCGTCCTATTCATCACTATTGCGAGTTTTCTCGCTTGGGTAGCTTGGCGAATTATCCATAATCGCTTAGAAATTCTGGTTCAGAAAACCCCATTCCACTGGGACGATCTACTGCTAGAAGCACTAAAAACCCCTGTCAGCACATTACTTTGGTGTTGGCCTGCTACAGTCTCTATCGGGCTAATACTTCAAGACCAGTTTGGCAATGAAATCAATTGGTTAAAAACGCTTAAACACATATTGATTATCTGTACATTCGTTTGGTTTACCTTACGAATGATCACTAACACTGAAGCCTATGTCTTAGAGCAAAAAACCAGAGACGAAACCACAGTACAAGCGATAGCGAAAGTCGCTCGCTTGTTCTTTATGGTGATGGGCGGCCTAACCATCATGCAGGCGTTTGGGCTCAGCCTTTCCGGCTTACTCACCTTTGGTGGTGTGGGTGGTTTGATCGTCGGTTTAGCGGCTAAGGACTTACTGTCGAATTTCTTCGGTGGCATGATGATTTACTTCGACCGCCCTTTTAAAGTCGGTGATTGGATACGTTCTCCCGATCGTCAAATCGAAGGCACTGTCGAACGCATTGGTTGGCGCATGACGATCATCCGCACTTTTGATAAGCGTCCTTTGTACGTGCCAAATTCGGTGTTCAGTAGTATTGTGGTAGAGAATCCATCGAGAATGTTGAATCGTAGAATCAATGAAACCTTTGGTCTTCGTTATCAAGATGCAGACAAATTGGCGCTCATTGTTGATGATGTAAGAACCATGCTCGAGACCCACCCAGATATTGATGCCAAACAGACGTTGATCGTTAACTTTGACAAATTTGGGCCATCAACGCTCAACTTCTTTATCTATACCTTCACAAAAACAGTCAACTGGATCAGGTACCACAAAGTGAAGCAAGACGTTCTGTTACAGGTTCTGGCGATTATTCATAAACACAATGCAGACATCGCGTTCCCAACACAGACACTCAAGATTGACCCTCAAGACTTTTCTAATGTTCAAGATCATAACAGCGTTCAAAGCCTAGGTGATAATCAGAATATTAGCGATCCCAAAGACATGTTGAACTCCCCTACGGAAGGTCATCGATAGTCATATCCTTCTTGGTTATCGATAAGTAATAAGCGTGAAGCGTGGTAATATGCTGGCAGTATTCTAATGCACCTAATTACCACGCTATGATTTTACCTGTCATTCTAGCCGGCGGCTCCGGAAGTCGTCTCTGGCCACTGTCTCGCGAGCTTTACCCTAAGCAATTTCTCAATATTGCCGGCGACCAGTCAATGCTTCAGCACACACTTCAACGCCTGCAAGGCCTTGAAGAGCACTTGATGGATAGTAAATGCGATGCCCCATTCATTATCTGTAATGAAGAGCATCGCTTTATTGCCGCTGAACAAGCTCGATCAGCTAACATTCAACATAGTGGTATTCTGCTAGAGCCAGTCGGTAGAAATACAGCCCCAGCCATTGCGCTTGCCGCCCTAAAGGCTTTAAGTAAACCACCGCTTAATGAACAAAGCGCATCCGACCCTATCTTGTTAGTGCTGGCTGCTGATCATCACATCGCGAAAACCTCTGAATTCCAACAAGCGATTAGTCGTGGTGTTGATTATGCAAAACAAGGCAAGCTGGTGACATTCGGTATAACACCTAGCTCCCCAGAGACTGGCTATGGCTATATCAAGCAGGGAGAGCCTCTTTCCTCCAGTGCTCAAACTGATACTAATGGAACAGAGCAGCCAATCAATCACGCCTTCGCCATAGAATGCTTTGTAGAAAAGCCAGACACAGCAACAGCAGAAGAGTACATCCGCTCAGGACAATACTTATGGAACAGTGGCATGTTCATGTTTAAGGCATCACGCTATCTTGAAGAACTCGCCGAACACCACCCTGAGATAGTAGCGGCTTGTAAACTCGCTCTTGCAACGCAAAATACCGACCTCGACTTTATCCGTATAGACGCTGAAGCATTCAAAAGCAGTCCAAGTGATTCAATCGATTACGCCGTGATGGAAAAGACCTCGCACGCCGCGGTGATCCCGATGGATGTCGGCTGGAACGATATTGGCTCATGGTCCGCGATCTGGGATGTAAGCGAAAAAGATCAGCACAATAACGTCATTGAAGGTGATGTGTTAACCGTCGACTCTCAACACAACTACATCCATGCTGAAAATAAGCTGGTTGCGACGGTAGGTGTCGACAACCTGATTATTGTCGAAACCAAAGACGCTATATTGGTTGCAAATAAAGACAAGGTTCAGGGTGTTAAATCGATTGTCAGTCAACTAAATCAAGCGGGTCGCACAGAACATGTGCATCATCGTGAGGTGTTTAGACCTTGGGGTAAATACGATGTTATCGACCTAGGCAAGCGCGACAAAGTTAAACGTATCACCGTTAAACCCGGTCACAAGTTGTCGTTACAAATGCACCACCATAGAGCGGAACATTGGGTAGTCGTGGCGGGTACTGCGAAAGTGACCAACAATGAGAAAACCTATCTGGTTGAAGAAGATCAATCGACTTACATCCCTTTAGGTCACATCCACTGCCTAGAGAACCCTGGCGAGACACCTCTTGAAATGATTGAAGTTCAAACCGGCAGCCATTTAAGTGAAGACGATATCATTCGATATCAAGACAGCTATGGGCGAGATGTTCGAAGCGAACAAGCTTCGTCGTCTCAGAACAAAAAATTGAAATAGAAGCGGCGACAATCAAATGAAACCAACATTAGATCTTCGCTGCTTTAAGAACAACGACATTCGCGGCATCATTGGTAGCCAAATCAATGAGCCGTTTACCTATCTGCTTGGAAAGGCGTTTGGCGAATACGTCCTATCCGCTAAGCCTGAAACCTCACTCGATGGTTTGGCGCAGGTAGTGATTGGTCGTGATAACCGCAAAACCTCCCTGTCATTACAAGAAGCCATGACCAAAGGCTTAATCGAGTCAGGGATTACCGTCATTGATCTAGGTATGACTGGCACTGAAGAGGTCTACTTTGCGACTCGTTACCTAAAAGCGATTGGCGGAATACAAATCACAGCCAGCCACAACCCAATCAATTACAACGGCATGAAAATGGTCGGTGTAGACGCTAGCCCTATCAGTAAAAACAGTGGTTTAGATGAAATCAAACGACGCATTGAAGAACTTAATCAAGAGCTGAACTGCAATTTACCGTTCGTTCATGCACAACCAAGTAACTCTAGTAGATCGAACAGTATTCTTGCTCCGTACGTCGAGCACCTACTCTCGTACATAACCCCATCAAAGCTGTCACCGATGAAGATTGTGGTTAATGCTGGGAACGGTGTTGCAGGACATATCATTGATGCTTTAGATAATAAATTTAACGAACTCGGTGTCCCTATCACCTTCATCAAAGTTCATCATAACCCTGATGGAAACTTCCCAAATGGTATTCCAAACCCTTTGATTAGAGAGAACCAAGCAGCCACTCGAGATGCCGTTTTAGAGCATTCTGCCAACCTTGGAATTGCTTGGGATGGAGACTTCGACCGATGCTTTTTCTTTGATGAGCAAGGCAATTACATCGAGGGTTATTACATTGTAGGGTTGCTTGCTGAAGCATTCTTGGTCAAACAGCCTAACACGACTGTATTGCACGATATGCGCATGACCTGGAACACAATTGAAATCGCAAAAACGCATGGTGGAAAAGCGATTGGAATTAAAGCAGGACACGCACTGATCAAAGAGAAGATGCGTGAAACGAATGCCGTCTATGGGGGCGAAATGAGCGCACACCATTATTTTCGTGATTTTGGATATTGCGATTCAGGCATGATTCCTTGGCTATTGGTTATCGAGCTGATGTCGAAAACTCAACAATCTCTTCACCAATTAACGAGTACTAGTATAGATAGATTCCCCTCTTCCGGGGAGATCAATCGAAGAGTCTCAGACCCAGAGCAGGTCATGGCTTGCGTGTTATCGCACTACCAAGATCATGCCGTTGAGATCGATCACACAGACGGAATCAGCATGAATATGGGCTCATGGCGCTTCAACTTAAGAAAGTCCAATACCGAGCCATTAATACGCCTTAACGTTGAAACCAAACAAGATAAAGCTTTACTGTCACTTAAAGTCGACGAGTTACTGTCTTTTCTCATTTAAGAATACAGACACTTCCAGTTTTCAACTAAGATCCACAAAAAAGCCCTTATTAGCTGTTGCTAACTAAGGGCTTTGAATTTTCAGTAGCTTAATCGCTGACTGTAATTAGTCTATTTGTTACGACGAGCTTCAACAGCGTCTGCCAGCTGGCGAAGTACTGTTTCAGTGTCTTCCCAACCAATACACGCATCAGTAACAGATTGGCCGTACGTTGCAGCTTTGCCCTCAACCAGGTCTTGGCGACCTTCAACAAGATGAGATTCAATCATCACACCAAAGATAGCTTTGTCGCCACCAGAAATTTGTGCGCTTACGTCATCAGATACGTTCATTTGACGCTTAAACTGCTTAGAGCTGTTTGCGTGGCTGAAATCGATCATCACTTTTTGTGGAAGACCAGAAGCTGCTAGCTCTTCTTTAATCTTACCAACGTGTTCTGCGCTGTAATTTGGCTCTTTGCCACCACGTAGGATGATATGACAATCAGGGTTACCTGCTGTTTCAACGATAGCTGAGTGACCGTACTTAGTTACTGATAAGAAGTGGTGAGAAGCGCTAGCAGAGCGAATAGCATCTGTTGCAATCTTGATGTTGCCATCAGTACCATTCTTAAATCCAACTGGGCAAGATAGGCCAGAAGCCAGTTCGCGGTGAACTTGAGATTCTGTAGTACGTGCGCCGATTGCACCCCAGCTGATTAGGTCAGCAACGTATTGAGGCGTGATCATGTCTAGGAATTCGCTTGCCGTTGGCATGCCCATGTCAGTTAGGTCCAGCAGTAGCTTACGTCCTAGACGAAGGCCATCATTTAGCTTGAACGTATCGTTCATGTACGGGTCATTTATTAGACCTTTCCAACCAACAGTTGTACGTGGTTTTTCAAAGTAAACACGCATTACGATTTCAAGGTTATCACCAAGTTCGTCGCGCAACACTTTCAAACGTTTACCGTACTCAAGAGCAGCTTCTGTGTCATGAATAGAACATGGGCCGACAATAACAAGCAAGCGATCATCGCTCTCTTCTAAAATATTGTGGATCGCTTTGCGGCTTTCAAAGGTTGTAGAAGAAGCAACTTCTGTCGCTGGAAACTTTTCTAAAACAGCAACAGGGGGTAATAACTCTTTTACTTTGTTAATTCTTACATCATCAGTCTGGAACATTGCTTACTTCTTCCTTTTTTCTATCCTTGAGCTGAATGTACGTTGTCTCACGTCACTTTCTATCAGCACTAATCTTCTTGTTCCCTGTAACTTAACTAGTAAAAACTCTAGTTTCAATCACTAATTAAAAATAAACGCAATTTTTTTTGTGTTTTATATTTAAAACACCCTGTATACCATTATTTACACGCTATCGATTGCGTATTTTATAGCAAGGTAAGAAGAGCCATTCTTCAAGCTACATCATGCATGTAAAATTGTGTCGAACTCAAAAACAAAAAAGCTCACGTGATCAGCGTGAGCTTTTATTTAATTACATTCTTTTCAATGGCTTGACGACACTATCAAGCCCTTCAATTTTCAGAGCAAGGCACAGTTTCAATAAATCGCCGAGTTCACCAGACGGGAATCCCTTTTTATCAAACCACAGCAAATATTCTTCAGGCAAGTCAATCAGTGTACGACCCGCGTACTTTCCAAATGGCATCTGCATTCGAGCCAACTTAATCAGGTTCTCTTTCTCTAGCATTATTTGGTCTTTACTATGCGTCATCTATGTTGTGTAGAGTATCACCTAAACGTTCAACCCAATAGTTGATCGCGTCTTTGGCATCATCCAGCGAATCAATCATGGTTGAAAAGTCTTTATTACCCGCTTCACGGTCGATCACCACAGAATCATAGTCGTCTAACTTGGAGCTCAATCGCTGCGCGTCACGTAGCCCAACCCTTGCCCAAACCAAGTCGACGCCTCCGTCAGGCCCAGCCTGAAAATCTTCGTAGCTGGTAAATTTAGTAGCGGTTCTAATTGGGCCGCCTGCACAACCAAGCAAGAAAATGCTGGTTGCAACAAGCAAAAGGACTTTTAAAGGGTTCATAACGCACTTAGTCAAAATTAAGGAATCTAATTAAGTATGACATACCCTATGTGAAAAGGTTGTAGAAAAAGGGGGTTAAAAATCAGAGCTAACTCTAAAATTAATCATGTTGAACAGTGTGTGCGTACTCTACAATTACCTGATTTCCTTCGATATAAGCATTTTGGATCTCACCATCAACACTCATTCTACTTTTCAGGTAGACCACTTTAGGCCCAGACTCATTGACCTCTTTTAGCGAGGGGAATACATTCCTTGGTTCCAAATGAAGTAAACGACAAAAATGACTAATGAAAGACATGGTTAATGGCGTCTCCCCTCTTAGCACTCTTGAGAAATCAAGCTGGTTCATGCCTAGCTTTTTTGAAAACTCCATCTGCGTAATTCGCATTCTCGATTTTTGTGACATCCACGTTTGATACAACGCGTCTCTGTCTAGTTCTGTGAATTCCATACCGGCTCCTTTATATAATTCATACCAATCAATTGTCCGGTTTTTCATACATGGCGTGTCAGGGTTCGGTTAGTGGAAACCAAAGGTTTGGTTTTGATATGGGGATAACCTTGTTTAATCTGTACAGAGCTATCAGAGCAAATAATGATCCGCCAACAGAGCCACAAACAAGATCATGAGATGATAGATGGAGAACTTAAAGGTCTTCATGGCCATATTGGGTTCATCACGATATTTCAGTACCCAAGCGTGATAAACAACCCCGCCGTTGAGCACCAATGAAGCGCTCAGATATATCCAGCTGCTCATGCCAACCAATACAGGCAATATACACACGATGCTAAGCAAAAAGGTATACAGAAGAATAGACGTCTTGGTGTATTCGATTCCGTGAGTCACAGGTAACATGGGGATGTTCACTTTGGCATACTCATCACGACGATGAATTGCCAACGCCCAGAAATGAGGAGGTGTCCAAATAAAGATGATCATCACCAACAACCAAGCATTTGAATGCAGTTCATTGGTAACCGCCGTCCAGCCCAGTAGCGGAGGCATTGCACCAGCGATCCCTGCTATCACAATGTTTTGCGGCGTTGCTCGCTTCAAGTACATGGTATAGATGACCGCATAGCCCAATAAACTTGCAAAGGTTAGCCAAGCCGTGAGTTGATTGACCCACACCACTAACGTAGCGAACCCAAATAAGCCGATACCTGCTGCAAAGCTAAACACACGCACACTACTCAGCTCACCGGATGGTAAAGGGCGTCGATTTGTTCGAGTCATCTGGCCGTCGATCTTTTTATCGATCAAATGGTTAAACGCAGCCGCTGAACCTGCCATTAACCCTATCCCAATCATTCCGAACAAAGTTTGTTGCAAAGGCAATCCATTCGGCACGGCCAAACACATCCCAACCAATGCTGTCAGCAACATCAAAGCCACCACTTTAGGCTTAGTCAGCGTTAAATAAACTTTCCAAGTGGCTTTGTTTTTTTCAGCCTTTTCGTTACTTAAAGTTATGTCATTATTGGCTGTTATCTTATGAGTTAAGGCTGCGTCTTGAGCCACCACTTCATACTGTGTTGACGTTCTACTGACCATGATTACCTCCTTGTAATACACTGTTCTTCACCAAGCTCTCACTCGGTTTGCGTTGCCACACCACAAAATTGGTTACAACCATGCTGATGAGCAACATTGCTGCGACTAGGTTATGCAAAACCGCAACTGAGATTGGCAGGTGAAACCATACATTACTGATCCCAAGGCTGATTTGAGTAAACAACACTATTGCGACAATCATGCTCAGCTTTTGGTGAGGCACTTGGCCAAACTTCCATAACTGGTACACGACCATCAGCACCGTTAATGTCGCCACAATAGCCCCGAACCTGTGCATGACATGTATGGTAAGCCTCGCGGGATACTCCAACACACCAAACTCATAGTTATCGTGTCCGTGTTGAGCAAAATCGAACGCATTTTTGAAATCGAGGTAGCTCATCCAGTTACCTTCACAAATAGGCAATTGGGTACACACCAAAGCGGCATAGTTTGACGATGTCCAACCACCAAGCAGTATCTGCCCAACCACAATGAGTAACCCAAACAACGCCCAAAATTTAAGTGTTGGAGAATAAGAAGCCTCGCCAAAACGGCTTTGGAATTGAGACAAACGGCAGTAGAGCAGACACAACAGTGACAGCAACGTGAACCCCCCCATCAAATGCGCCATAACCACAACGGGCATCAACTTAAGAGTCACCGTCCACATTCCAAGCAAAGCCTGAAAAATCACAGTGGCAGAGATAAGTAATGGAAGACCAACTGGTGTGATGTTCTTTTTAATACACCAAGCTACAACGACAAAGATAAGCAACCCTAATGTTCCTGCAAAGTAGCGATGGATCATCTCTATCCACGCTTTGTCTGCTTCAAGAGCTCGCTCTGGAAATTGCAGATTGGCTTGACTCACCGCTTGGGCATCAGACGGAACGGTGATCTTACCGTAACAACCCGGCCAGTCAGGACAGCCAAGGCCAGCATCAGACAGGCGTGTATAAGCTCCGAGAACAATCACGGTAAGGGTTAACAAGATAGTTAATCTCATCACAAGCATCAGTAAATCAGGGGCTTTATTCTGCATCACTTATCTCCCTATACTTATTCCCTTTCGCTGCTTAAGCTCAAGCATTTGCGCCATCAACTACCCAACTCGTGACAGCTTAAGTAGCTTTCTTAAATCATGAATCATACCTTTGGATTGCCCGACTAACTGCGACGGTTCCGACACGCTTTTGTACTCCATAACCAACTGTCCTAGCGGGTCAATAATGACAATGGAAGCCGGCGAAAACTCGGTGCTTAACTGATCACCACCAGCTAACAAAGATAAATCAGGCTTGTTGAGCGAACCCGACAACGAGTTACCTTCTGAGACGAAAACAACGGCGGTCACTCGCTCTTTGTTTTTCCCTAACGCTAAGTAGCTTTGATTCAAATAATGAAGCTGTTGTTCACACAAGCTTTCGCACTCCATCGGTGCGATATACCCCACAACCCAACCCTCTCCTGCCATGGGTACCGTTACGCCAAAATCCGCTAGTGTAATTCTTGGTTCTACCAATTCGCCTGAGTTAGTGACACCTGACGTATACCAATTCTGATCCAACACAGTTTTGGCGATAATGGCTGGCAAAGCGAAAATTAAAACGAGTCCGATTAATACCAAGCGTCCTTTAGTACGACGGCTTCTGAGCTCAGCCATGTTTGCCTCGGTAATTTCCCTGTTCACTTGTGCTTGAGATTTATCCATCCTTATTCCTCGTGATAGGTGTTGCTTTTAGGTACCGATAGCCAATCAACAACATCAAAAACAAAAGTACCGCAGCCATAACAAACCATTGAAATGAGTAACCAAAATGCTTCTCAGACCTCATCGCCGTTGGACGCCATAACATTTCATAGGGCCATGAATCTAAACTCTGAGGTTGGAAGACAAAGGGCAGCACTTCTTTTCCTGTATACTGTGATAACGCTGCTATGTTTAGGTTTTGGATTCTATTCGGTGTCGTATTTTCTAAACCCAACTCATGACTTAAAGGATTAATTGAGCGTGTATACAAGCGCCCTGACATTTTGGTTGGTACAGTGATACTTCCTAATTGCGGTAGTTCTCTTCTGTCATTACTTGCCGGAACAAACCCAAGATCGATCAACAACTGTTTTTCAGCCACTAAGGACTGGTTTCCATCTTCAAAGCGAACCTCACCCAACATGTAAATCACATACCCTACCGTTCCTTGGTTAATCTGATTGTCTAACAAGACCACCAAACCACTTGGTGTTTCCAATTCAACATCAACCTTCAAACCATTTAAAAACTGCTGTTCAGATGTACCTTGGGCTTGTGTACGCGAGCCCTTCCATTCAGAGATAACCGTGTCCAATGACCTAAACGATTGCTGCGCTCTTTCTGATAGTTGCTGTTCATAACGTAATTTCTCGTTACCACGATCGAGTTGCCATAAACCTAACTTGATTAAAGCGCCGACTGAAACCACAGTTAAAACAACCGCTATCCAAAAACCTTTACTGCGGAACTTGTATTCATCATCAATCAATCGGTTTGGAGTTATCACTATGGCGTCATCTACCTTTGTTCTGTTATTTAAAGTCGTATTGGTCGCTTTGCTGTTTTTTATCGCTTTCAATTTGATGAAAGGTCTAATCCAAATCGCCTCGGGCAAACACAATGGAAAAAGACTCAGTTACTTCTTGGGGCGTCGTGTCATGTGGTCAGCCGTTGTCGTGCTACTTTTATTACTTGCTTTGGGATCAGGAGTGATAACTCCTAACCCTCGCCCCTATTAATCCCCAATAGGCTCAGCAGTTAAAGCACATAGACAAATACAAACAGGCCTAACCAAACCACATCAACAAAGTGCCAATACCAACTGCCCGCTTGGAACGCAAAGTGGTCTTTCGGAGTGAAGTGGTCTTTCGCAACCCTTGCCAGCAACACAATCAAAAAGATCGTCCCTAAACAGACATGTAAGCCATGAAACCCAGTCAGCAAAAAGAAGGTATTACCGTAGATGCCAGACTGAAGTGTCAGCCCCATCTCTTGATAAGCGTGAAGATACTCTTCAACTTGGAAGAACAGGAAGAAGCCAGCCAGAACAATGGTTATCTCCAACCACACGATCAAAGCCATACGCTTATTTTGTTCAAGACTGATATGTGCCATGTGCAGCGTCACAGAGGAAAGCAGCAGAATAATGGTGTTCTCAAGCGGGATACCTTGCCAAGGCATGGCTTGTGTCGTTACGCCATCAGGGGTCGTCGTTAGTGGCCAAATTGATTGGAACATCGGCCACAATACTTCATGGGTCATTTCATTATTGCCCGCACCACCAATCCAAGGCACAGAAATCATTCGAGCATAGAAAAGCGCGCCAAAGAAAGCGCCAAAGAACATGATTTCGGAAAAGATGAACCAACTCATTCCTTGTCTAAAAGAACGAGAAATCTGCTCAGAATAGAGACCACTCAATGATTCTGTGATCACATTGCTAAACCAACCTGCGAGCATGTAAAGCAGCACAGCAAACCCGACTAACAACACCGCTTTGCCAAACACACCACCTGCGGCGTCGGTACCCATGTTTTGCACCGTCAAGCCAGCGCCAACCGCGACCAAAAACAGTGCTACAGCACCCACCAATGGCCAGTGACTTTGATGTGGAACGAAATACACTTCCTTTTTAGAACTCATCGCTCAACTCCTTATGTTGATACTGGTTCTGTAAATTCCTAGTTACTTGCGAGTACGTTAGGCTCAGATTTATTGGCCGCAGCACCCACCTCATTCGTGATATTGAATAATGTGTAAGAGAGCGTCAGCGTATGTATCGATTCTGGAATATCTGGCTCAATGTAAAATATCAAACCCATTTCTGCGCTCTTGTGCCCGTCCAATGGCTGCTGATTAAAGCAAAAGCATTCCATCTTATTGAAGTAGGTTGCCCCCATACCTGGAGAAACCGACGGTACGGCTTGGCCAACCAATGAGGCTCCAGAAAGGTTTTTGGCAATGTAGTTAGTTTGAACCACTTCACCAGGATGAACCTCTAACACTCGAACTTCAGGCGAAAACTGCCATGGCATATCTGGCTTGATGTGGGACATGAATTCGACTCGAACCGTACGAGAGTAGTCTGGCTGCATTCCCTGAGGTTGCACCGCTGAAACAGTATTAGTTTTGCCATTGATGCCTAAGGCCTCACACATGACATCGTAGAGCGGCACCAAAGCGAAACCGAAGCAAAACATCGCAACCACGCTCAACACCAAGTAGCCCGTCAGCTTTTTGGTCGATCGCTTATTAGACAGGCGCTTAGGTTGTTTTTTATCTTGATTGGGATCGCTTTGCTTATCACTCATGGTTCTGCCCTCTAATCCACTTTCGGCGGATGGGTAAAGGTGTGGTGAGGCGCAGGGCTTGGTACTGTCCATTCAAGACCTTCAGCTCTATCCCAAGGCTTACTTGGCGCAGGCTCTCCCCCTCTTACGCACTTAATCGCTAGCCATAAGAAAATTAGCTGAGACAACCCAAACGCAAAACCACCAATCGACACGACTTGGTTAACGTCAGCAAACTGAATCGCATAATCAGGAATACGACGCGGCATACCCGCTAACCCTAAAAAGTGCATCGGGAAAAACAGTACATTAACTGAAATCACCGACGTCCAGAAATGCCACAGGCTGAGCTTGTGGTCGTACATATGTCCGGTCCACTTAGGCAGCCAATAATAGGCAGCAGCCATAATCGAGAACACGGCACCGGTTACCAGAACATAATGGAAGTGAGCCACAACAAAATAAGTATCGTGGTATTGGAAATCAGCTGGCACGATAGCGAGCATCAATCCAGATAACCCGCCAATCGTAAACAAAACAATGAAGGCAATCGCAAACAGCATTGGTGTTTCAAAGGTCAAAGCACCGCGCCACATGGTCGCCACCCAGTTGAAGACTTTCACACCGGTCGGCACCGCTATCAACATGGTGCAATACATGAAGAACAGTTCGGCAAATACTGGCATACCCGTGGTGAACATGTGGTGTGCCCAAACCAAGAATGACAACAGTGCGATACTACAGGTCGCATAAACCATCGAGTGATAACCAAACAGGCGCTTACCACTGAATGCAGGGATGATGGCTGAGACAATACCAAAAGATGGCAAGATCATGATGTACACTTCGGGGTGCCCAAAGAACCAGAATATGTGCTGGAACATCACCGGGTCCCCACCACCAGCGGCATCAAAGAAGCTAGTCCCAAAATACTTGTCAGTCAGTACCATAGTCACAGCCCCCGCGAGAACGGGCATCACGGCTATCAGCAAGAAAGCGGTAATTAACCATGTCCATACGAACATCGGTAGCTTGAACCAAGTCATACCCGGAGCGCGCATGTTCACTATGGTTACGATGACGTTAATCGCCCCCATGATCGAACTGATCCCCATAATATGAACTGAGAATACGAATAGCGCGGTACTGTCTGGGCCATAAGTTGTCGAGAGTGGCGCGTAGAAGGTCCAACCAAAGCTCGGGCCGCCACCCTCTGTAAACAAAGATCCGATTAAGATTAGAAACGCAAAAGGCAAGATCCAGAAACTGAGGTTGTTCATTCTCGGCAGCGCCATATCTGGTGCACCGATCATCATCGGAATCATCCAGTTAGCCAAACCCGTAAATGCAGGCATTACGGCACCGAATACCATGATTAAACCATGGACTGTAGTCATCTGATTGAAGAAATCTGGCTCAACGAGTTGCAAACCCGGTTGGAACAGCTCCGCACGGATCACCATCGCCATTGCGCCGCCCGTTAAGAACATTGCAAAGCTGAACCACAAATAAAGTGTACCGATGTCTTTATGATTGGTTGAGTAAAGCCAACGAGCCCAGCCTTTAGGTGCCGCATGTGAGTAGTGATCGTCAACAGGCAAATCATCATTGCCCAGCGTACCTTCCGCAGAATGGCTCAGAACTTGGTCTTCTGCAGGAGCCGATTTCACCGGCTTATTGATTGGTGAACTCATAACTGATCCTTAGCATCATTTTGTGCATCATCCGTTGAGCTTTCAGAACTGCCTTCTTGCTTCGCCTTATAAGCGTTGATATCTGAGGCCTGAACAATATCGCCGGTATCATTACCCCAAGCGTTTCGTTGATAAGTTACTACCGCTGCGATCTCTTTCTCGGTTAACTGATTATCGAATGCTTGCATCGCCGTACCGCCACGACCATAAACAATTGTGTCGATATGAACATCCACATCACCAAGGGCAATAGGACTTCCTTTGATGGCAGGGAATGCTCCAGGAATGCCCTCACCGTTTGCTTGGTGACAAACCGCACATCGAGTTTTGTAAACCTCTTCACCGATGGTATTCAACTCCGCCAAGGAAAGTGACGCATCTAATGCATCTTTTGCGGCTTGTTGTTCGGCTATCGCTAACTCTTTCTGCTCCGCTAACCATGCGTCAAACTCATCTTCTTCCATGGCATGCACCACGATCGGCATGAAACCATGGGCACGACCACACAACTCTGCACACTGCCCTCGGTAAACACCAGGCTCATCTATCTTAGTCCAAGCCTCATTAATAAAGCCCGGAATGGTATCTTTCTTAACGGCGAATGCTGGCACCCACCATGAGTGAATCACATCATCGGAAGTCATCAAGAAACGGACTTTACGGTCAACAGGCAGTACCAGCGGCTTATCAACTTCTAGCAAGTAATGCGCGCCTTTCACTTCGAGACCTTCAATCTCTTTGTCACTGGTCGCTAGAAGGCTGAAAAATTCGACGTCTTCACCAAAATAGCTGTAATGCCATTTCCATTGTGAGCCAGTGATTTTAACGGTCAGATCTGATTGGGAGGTATCTTCCATCGCTATCAAAGTTTTGGTGGCGGGTATCGCCATAGCGATGAGGATGATAATAGGGATGATGGTCCAAAGAATTTCGACTTTCGTGCTTTCGTGAAAATGGGCAGCAACTGCGCCCTTCGATTTCCTGTGCCTCAAAATCGAATAAAACATCACACCAAAAACAACAAAGGCAATCGCACAACAGATGTAGAAGATCAGCATATGAAGTTCATACACCTTACCACTGATCTCAGTGACACCTTGAGTCATGTTGTAATCACTGCTTGCGTGCACTAAAGGCGATACTAAAAGCACAACAAAACTCTTCAAAAGCCACGCTAGCCTAACCAGTAATCTTTTCAAAAGATCTCTCCTTGTCCTTCCTAATTGGATACTTGCGACCTAAATGTAGTTGCGAGCTATATGTCATGAAGAGCTGGACAACATTCATTGTTATTCCGGCTACACATGAAAAGGCTGAATCTCAATCTACAACTCACATGGAACTAGCCTGTGAGCAGGCTACTGACCTCATATAACCCAAGAACTAATACGGTTCAAAAGCGCTGGAGGTTTCCATGAAAGATTCAAAAACGGCGAATTTGTTAAATTTTGTTATATTTATGTAAAAGGCTAGTTAGTGATATCCAATTGTTCAAGGTAAGTTTACTTACTAAACAGTCAATTATTTGAAGTGGCTTAATCTACGTGCCCTCTTGCCGTTGGAATTTATTTTATATCGAGTTTTACGATTGCTTTCATGGAAATGAGAATTAATATCACTTAAATTAAATCAACGGTAAGTCATACAGACATTAATAGGTTTAGTGATTATGCAAGATGCAATGAATTGGTTAGCGAGAGACCCAGACCCAAGAACTCGTGAAGAACTTCAACACCTCATCGATGAGGGAATGCACGACGAACTTGAAGATCGTTTTACCCAACGATTAGAGTTCGGAACAGCAGGACTTAGAGGCAAAGTTGGATGCGGGCCAAATCGAATGAACCGTTTAGTCATACAGGAAACAGCAACTGGACTCGGCCACTACTTAATCGAACATGTCGCTAATGCGACCATTCGCGGTGTGATCGTCGGTTATGACGGCCGTTTAGATTCAAAGCAGTTCGCGATTGATACCGCTTCCGTACTCACGGCTTTAGGCATTAAGGTTTACCTAACCTCTAACGTCGCGGCTACCCCTATCGTTGCCTTTGGCATTGAACACTTCAACGCCGCCGCTGCTGTTGTGGTGACGGCCAGTCACAACCCGCCGGAATACAATGGTTTCAAAGTGTACTGGGAGAATGGCGCTCAAATCATTCCTCCTCACGATGCAGGCATTGCCGCTGAAATCGATATCGCATCAACTAAGCCGCTCCCTTTAATGAGCTTAAGTGATGCTGAAACACAAGGTAAGTTGGTGTGGTTGACTGAAGGCTATTATCAAACGTACCGCGCTGCGATCAATCAGAGCCCATACGTGAGTAAAGAGATCGAATCGGCGAACACCACCATCACCTATACCGCAATGCATGGTGTCGGCGCACAAATGGCTGAGGATCTACTTCATGATTCTGGTTTCCATAAGGTATTCAGCGTTGCAGAACAAAGAGAGCCCGATGGTAACTTCCCGACCGTCAACTTCCCGAATCCGGAAGAAAAAGGCGCGATGGATCTGGTGGTTAACCTAGCCAAAAGTGTCGATGCCGACATTGCTTGTGCCAACGATCCAGATGCAGACCGATTTGCGGTTGCAGTGAGAACAGATGATGGCTCTTACAAAATGCTAACAGGTGACCAAGTCGGCGTGCTATTCGCTCATTATCTACTCTCAAAGCCGCATACCAAAAACCAATTAGTTGGTAACAGTATCGTATCTTCAACCTTACTTGAAAAAGTGGCTCAATCTCATGGTGCGACTTATTTCCAAACGCTGACAGGTTTTAAATGGTTGGCGAATATTGGCATGCAATTAGAAGATGATCAGAACGAGTTCTTGTTTGCCTATGAAGAAGCGCTAGGCTACACAATTGGTACTCAAGTACGGGACAAGGATGGGCTGTCTGCCATCGTTGTTTTCGCTCAACTGATTGAAGAGCTCAAATCTCAAGGTCGAACGGTCTGGGATCTTCTTGCTCAAATTTCATTTGAACATGGGGTTCATACCAACGCTCAGCGAAGTATTGCACTAGACCCAGATTCACCATCGATTGGTTCTAAGCTCCGCTCGGCACAGCCTAAAGCAATCAACGGTGTCGCTATCTCTGTAATTGAAGATTTGCAGTCTTCTTTACGCTTCGTCATTGGAGGCAATACTGAAGCCATTAACCTGCCTGCAAGTGACGTACTCATCTATCATCTCGAAGATGGTTCACGCATTATCGTAAGACCTTCCGGTACTGAGCCAAAAGTTAAGGTCTACTATGAGACGGTGACAAAATTTGAAGGGACAGAAACCTACGAAGACACTCGCCTGCGCGGTGAGAAGTACATGGAGAAACTGATTGAACAACACCAACAAGAGTTGAATTCATAGCGATTTAGCGCGTTCAACATGTAACGGTTAAATATAAAAAATGGACGCTCGTAGCGTCCATTTTTGTCTCAGCGGCTAACCACGAGAAGATGTCTGATTTGATTCGTCTACGAAGTAAAGAAAGAAGACAACATCCAGATAGCTAACACGATGAAAACTCCGCCCATGACTTTCTGTTGATAGGTACGAAACTTCGCGTTTTCTACGAGAGATTTACCAATCGTACCCACTAACGCCACCAGCAAAAAGTTAAACGTTAAGCCGAGAACATTCAGTAATAAACCCAGAACAAGCATCTGCTGACCGGAAGTCGCTTCAATATTCGTCGACACAAACTGAGGCAGAAACATCACAAAGAAAACCAACGCTTTAGGATTAAGCAGGTTACTGATTAGCGCTCTTTGATAGTAGGCTTTTGCTGCAAAGTTATCGCTTAACTCAGGCGCGTTACCCTGCTTTGTTCGCAGGCAGTCCCATCCCATCTTCAACAAGTACGCGCCGCCTAACAAATGTAGAGCTTTAAGCGCTATTGGGCTCATTGCGATCAACGCTGATACACCCATAGCCGCTAATACTGTCAGAATGATTCCAGAAGTCGCATTACCTAGGCTTGCAAACACGCCGACCTTACGGCCATAGCTCATGCTTGAACTCGCAATCAGTAACATATCAGGGCCAGGTAAAAGAAGAAGTGCAACAACGGCAGTCAGGTAGACAGGTAAAATGGTTAAGTCGATCATGAGGGTCAGCATTGATAAAAACGGAGGCGGATTTTATATCAATTACTAACACCCTTCCAGATGCAATCAGTTGTTCGACGTTTATTTAATCGAATTAAAAACCAACATTAAGCGACAAAGCCAATTTATTAACTAAATAGAAAAGACTAATTAACTTGCTACCCATTCGATCTCAATCAATGTCGTATCGCCACACTTTAGGCGACCAAGGAAGATATCGCCTCGATGTACGGCCCCAACACCTTTTGGCGTACCTGTCATCACAACATCGCCGTCTAGTAAGGTGGTATAAGAAGACAGCTCTTCTAGGATAGTTTTTGGAGAGTAAAGCATCTGCTCAACATGTCCTTTCTGAACACGAACACAGTTAATAAATAATTCTAGGTTTAAGTCAGAGAGATCAAAATTATCAACGGGAACAAAGCGACTAAAGACAGCGGAACCATCAAAGGCTTTGGCACGCTCCCAAGGTAAACCTTTGGCTTTTAAACTGCTTTGCAACTCACGCTTGGTAAGGTCTAAGCCGAATCCCACAGCAGAGTATTCACCGTTTTCAACAATAAAACAGATCTCTGCTTCGTAGTGCAGCGCTTCTTGATGAAACGAAGAAAGAGAGGAAGTCACGCTGGTGCTTGGTTTATTAAACACCACCATAGAGTCAGGGATCGCGTTGTTAAGTTCTTCAATGTGATCGACATAGTTACGCCCAACACACAGTACTTTTGTTGGGGTTGCTGTTCGTCTCGAATTCATCAGCTGTTCCTGATCGACAACGCTGCTCATAGTTTATCCCTGAACTATTTTTAGAGAGCAGAGTTTAGCGCATCATAAAATGAGAGTCTTCGACAAGATGATTACCGATCTCTAAATTCTGATCTTGAGCTCAATTCATTGATTTGAATACTTTTAGGTAAATATCGGTGTATACCTCGACCGACCCAGCAGGAATAGAGTCATCGGCTTACATAAATTAGAGAAAATGAAACTAAAGTAGGCAGTTAAATTTGAAGAGCATTAAAACGAAAGAAGCCCTCTCAAACCAAAGGCTTGAGAGGGCTTAGCATGGTGTCTAGGACAGTATCCTAAAAGGTAAACTTAAGGAGTAAACACTATGCTAAATAAGTCTGCGACTTATAGGTAGTAACGAGCACCAAGTAGCCACTGGTCATCAGCTTTTTCTTTGTACACGCCAGAACCTTGTAGGTCGAACTGGTAACCAGCAAAGCCTACGAACTGAGATGTGAAGTTGTATTCAGCTTGTAGAGCTGAAGTGCTGTATACAGTTTCGCTGTTCTTGTCGTCTTCTACCGCTTCGTAGTTAACGCTTAGGTTAAGGCTGTTAGCTAGTGCGTAAGATGCTAAAAATTCGTAACCTGTAGACTCTGAAATAACGCCAAACTTACCATTATTCATGTAGTTGTTCGCTGCGTATACAGCTGCAACGTAAAGACCTTCAGAACCGTATGAACCGTAAGTTGCACTTAGTACATTAGAATCAGCAGTCTTTGAATCAGTACCAACATTAGCACCAGTACCGAAAGTAACGTCACCAGTATTGTAAGCGTAGTTCACAGAGAAGTTAGCGATATCGTAGTTCAACGCGATTTGAGCACGGTTGCCGTACTTATTCTCTGAAGCAACTTCGTTGTATTTTTCGTCAGAAACCTTACGACCTTGCCATGCAACGCCAATTGCTAGAGAGCCAGCGTTACCGAAATCCACAGCGTTAGCGTAGCTCACCATCTCTTCAGCACGACCAGTACCTAGATTACCGTGATCTTCGTAGATGAAGTCATTCGCAAATGCGATTGGCATATCTGCTACACCAGCAACGTTGTAGTAAGGTGCCCATTGAGTACCTACTGCTGCACGACCGTAATCATCGTGAGAAAGGCCAACGTAACCAAGACGAGTTGTGAATGACTGATCACCACCGTCTAGCATGTTTAGCGCCCATTCACCTTTAGCATCAGCAGTAAAGCCGTTACCAAGTTCATGAGTTGCACCGAAGTTGATACGTGGAGAAACAGTTTCTACACCGATGTCGTCGCTGTTAAGGCGGTCAGCGCTGTTTACATCACCAACTGCAACTGAAACGTGGCCGCCAACAGAGAATGTTGTTCCGTCTTCGTTGTAAAGTTCTACTGCAACTGCCTGTGTACCAAATACTGCACCAGAAATTGCTAGCGCTAAAAGTTTCTTATTCATTTGTCATGTCCATTATGTAACTGGGTGAGTTATTCACTAACAACCTCGTGCTTACGGAGAAGTTGTTACCTGCATTTAACAAGTAGGCAAACCCTAATATACGAATGACAAGAAAGTTGCATTAAAATATATAAAATAAAAAAAATCGCACTATAAAAAACAAAAATACCTTCTAAAACAAATAAATAATACAGTAATCACTGGGAGCTCTTTTCATTCTTTGAGATAATTACTTTGATTATTTTTGATTTTATAATCACCAAGAAAGCATTAAAAATCTAAACCCAAGGTAACTCATCAGACCATCGAGAGGCTCGCCTTTGCCTTTGAAACATTTTGTAACACGTAGAGCTCAGCTGAAATATTTAGCTTTGTGAAACAAATCCCAATATGAGCTAGGAAAAATCGTTCAATAGAAAGTTCATTAGAGAAAAACAAAAAAAGGGCAACCAATCAGCGACTGGTTGCCCTTCATAACTCATCATTGAACTCTTATTTGAAGCAAACCTCAGCCCAACGAGCTAAACCTGCAGTTACTGAACCGAAGTAATTACCACTCACAATCGGTACATTCGGCACAGCTTGTTGTACGGCTTCACGAAGTATCGGTGAACGAGCGGAACCACCCGTCATGTAGATTACGTCTGGCTTTTTCTGGCCTTGTTGAATCGCTTCTTTAACCAACTCAATCATCTTAGACTTTGGTGTTTCAATCGCTTCAACCATCTGTTCGACTGAGATATCTACCTCGACCAGTTCAGAGGCAACATTAATCGCAGCACGATATTGAGGGGATTCTGCCAGCGCAATCTTGGCCTCTTCCGCTCTACGCACAATACCGTAACCCAAAGTGTCGTGATAAACCTTCATCAAACGTTCTAGCTTTTGAGGCTCTGACGCTTCTTTACGAAGTAATTTTAATGCCGCTAGGTTTTCTCTTGAATAGAAGTTCTTTTGAGCTTCAACATTATTAATCGCAATTGGGTTCCAGAATTGAGTCAGTGGCATATCAATACCCGAAATGCCTTTGCTGCCCATACCAAAAGGTGACATCAGTTGTTTGAATGCAAGATAGATATCGAGGTCATTCCCCCCTACCCTTTGCCCACTGTGTGCCAACAAGCTCTGGGTACGATCCGCTTTAACAGACCACGTTGGTCCCATTTCTAATAATGAGCAATCGGTGGTACCACCGCCAATATCAACAACCAATACTGTTTGGTTTTCAGTTAATGTGCTTTCGTAATCAAGGCCTGCGGCTACGGGCTCAAATTGAAAAGCGATATCAAGGAAACCGGCACGCTTAGCTGCGCGAGACAGTATGTCTTCAGCTTGTCTGTTCGCCTCTTCACCACCTCGACCGTGGAAGTTAATTGGTCGGCCGATAACAGCTTGCTTGATCTGCTCTTGAGTCGTGAGTTCGGCTTGATTCTTGATATTTGCCATCATGGCGCACACTAAATCTTCGAAAAAGCTCACCTGCACATCATGCAGTCCACTCGCGCCAAGGAAAGATTTAGGGGACTTAACATAATAAACATCGCGAGGGTCTTCTAAATATAAGTCCAACGCAGCCTGACCAAATGCCATGTCTTCTGGCACTAAGTCGATACTCTCTTCTCTGTTCAGAGCGATCGCACGTCGTAACACTTGCTCACCGATCGCATCACTCGGCTTGATATTCAAGTGGCGGAATAGATGTTCAGAAACACTCTCACGAGTAGGCGCAAACACGGTTGAGGGAATATAGTGGTTGTTACCTTCGAGCGGTAACAGGCTTGGCTCTCCATTAACCATCGCCGCGACAGAACAGTTCGCTGTTCCATAATCAAATCCAATAAACATAATATCCCCCACTCAACAAAAGGGGCGAGATGCTACATGAAAAGCCTAAAAATTACGAGGTCATTTCTAAATTTAACTGAGTAATTTCTTAGCTTAACGGCTCTTCAAGAAGAAACAAATATGCTACATTTCAGCCCAAATGAATCACAGGTTAGAGAAATGAAAACACCTTGCCGAGCGGCTTGTAAAAATAATGGCGGAATGTGTAGTGGCTGCTTTCGAACAATGGATGAAATTATAGGTTGGAAAGGCTTATCTGAAGAAGAGCAAACGTCGGTTATGGATAATCTTAGTGGCGCGAGTTCGACTCACCAATGTCCACAGTGTAATGAGCCAGCTCAATGCGATATCAGTGCGGGCAAAGAGACGTGTTGGTGTTTTGAGTTAGAAAAACGAGATACTAGCGATATTCCAAAGGCTGGAGTTTGTATGTGTCGTAAGTGCTTGTCTGCCCTGCCCGTTCAGTAGTTTAGAGCCCATTTAGTAAGTTACTGGATAGCAAGTTACTAGCCAGTTCAACATAGACAAAAAAAGCGAGAGGTTGTTTTCTCGCTTCAAAATACTGAGATTAAATTTCGACCTAATCGTTACCTGGTTAGTGTCTACTTCACTTTTGCAACCAGCGCAGGCTGAGAAAACTGGATACCATTCCAGCCATGAACCATAAAGTTACGAATATTTTGATGGTCGCTGTTCTCAGGAAAACCTAGCACGTCGTTACGATAAAATTGACCAAAACAAGCAAGTGTTTGCTCTGCTGATAGGCTTTGTTCTAAACCAAAAGCAAAAATCTTACACGAACCATTATTCTGCCCTGCAGCGTTCACTACCTCACCATTGCGAAATTCGCGCTCAGAAAAATCATAGTGAGCTTCGATCACTTGCATTGTATCTTCAAATTGCACGGCCTCTGGGGTTTCAGCCAGAGTATTCAATAAGGTTTCCAGTTCCATTTACTATTTCTCCATCAAGTATATATCTGTCAGCAGTGTATCTTGTTTTACGACAAGAGTAAGCCGTTGTTTACTTGAGATAGCGATTCACTTTTTTGTTGTACGCTGCTAATTACTTCAATGAAACTAATGACATAGTTTTATCAGGGCGTTATATTATTTTATCAAACGATTAACATTGTTCAGTAACGAATATGCATAAAGATAAAAACTTAGAACTGTTCAGATACCTAAAGCCAGGTACAAAAACAGCAGGTGTATTGGAATTTGGCCCAGACGACTCAATCCAGATCAGTACACTTTATATCGGACACAAAGAAGATCAGTACCTCATCCTAGAGCTTACGCAAAAAGCGACAGAAGCACTAACGCTGAGAAAGCTCACAAACGTTGATATTATTGTTCGTGCGATTACCGACACCGAACTTGGGCACATTGTCGCGTTCAAAACCAATGTACTGGCTCATATCACCTCTCCAGCACATCTAATCTTCCTTCGCCCACCCTCAAACTTTGCAACCAAGCCTATTCGTGAACACGAAAGGTATAAAGTACGTCTCAGCTGTGAAGTCACTTTTGATACCTTGTCGCTGGATGCCACACTAGTCGACTTTTCAGCGTCAGGGTGCGGTATCTATCTTACCCAGCAATCAGATATTGATGTCGGCTGGAAGATAAAAGTTAATTCTGACTTAAATGAGTACTTAGATGACGATCTTGTCTACAAGGTGGTAAGTAAGAAAAGGCAAAGACAAGGCTGGCTGCTAGGTATCCAATTCCCTGAACACCTAGATATGAGTGATGAGTTGAAAACGCTGCTATTGGAACAAGCCTTTGTCGCTGGCTCGATATAAAGGCAGAAAATTAGTTACTTCTCTTCAACAGACTCCATTAAAGAGCACTAAGTTAAAGCCTAGTGCTCTGTGTCATTCCAGTATGAGTTTTTGAAATGAACAAACGCTTGGTGGAGCGACTCTTCTTTAATCGGCTTTACAATCACGTAATTCGCCCCTGCGGCCATAAAGCTGTCTCTAGTTGACTCTTGAGCATCAGCGGTACACGCATAAATAGGGGCTGACACACCAATCTCACCTCTTAGCTGCTGAGTGGTTTCAACACCACCGAGATTAGGGAGTTGGTTATCCATCAAGATCAAGTCATAGGTAATCGTCTTAGCCATCTCAATCGCTTCTAAGCCATCTTTTGCCCAGGTGACGACCATGCCATATTTCTTACAGAAAGCCTGAGCAATAAAGGCGTTGGTGTGATTGTCTTCCACCAGCAACACATTCAAAGGTCGACTAAACAACGCCTCTGGCTCAACCTCAGCTTGTTGCTTAGCATCGACTAATAGCGGCTTGGCGTGTACGACTACAGGAATTTCTATCGTGAGCTCTGAGCCTTGACCTATCACGCTGCGGACTTGAATGTCCCCTTCCAGCATATCGACCAGATTTTTTACAATTGTAAGTCCTAAACCAGTGCCACCATATTCACGAGTGGTGGTCTCTTCGGCTTGAACAAAGGGTTCAAAAACAGCATCAATTTTGCTTTCATCAATACCAATGCCAGAATCTATCACTCGAACGATCAAGCTGGCGTGATCGGAGTTAAAGATACTCTCGATCTCAAAGCTGACGGAGATACCGCCTTGATGAGTGAATTTAAAAGCATTACTCAACAGATTAAACATGATCTGATTGAGGCGTACTTGGTCGGTATTGATTTCAATGTCATCAACCAAGTGATTCACAATGGTAAATTCGACGGATTTATCTTCACACAGCGGTCGATAGATGCTGTCTAAGGTATTAACTAACTCCCCTAAACGGAAGTCTTTCTTTTGAATATTAAACTGCCCTTGCTCAATCTTTGAGAAGTCCAAGATATCGTTAAGTACCGCCAGTAAATGTTCCGCACTATTACACAGTACATCCACCTGCTCGCGATTATCTTCATTGTGCATAGAGCGCTTGAGCAACTGAGACACACCGAGAATACCGTTGAGCGGCGTGCGAATCTCATGACTCATCTTAGCTAAGAAGTCTGCTCGCACATTCGCAAGATGCTCAGCTTCTTCTCTTGCTCGATCAGCCTGTCTTTCCGCCTCGATTAGCTTAGTAATATCTTGCCCTTGTACCACCACTCCTGTGATGCCGTGTTCCACGCGAATAGCAGACATGTTCCAACGAAACACCTTTTCACCAATGGGTACGTTAATACCCGTCAGTTTAGAACCCTGAACCACCATTTGAATATTAGGCAGCATTCGCTGCTCAAACTCTTGGGCAATTGGACCATAATTGTCATCAGCATCGAACAACGCCATGCGAGCGGCGGGGTTCATCTGAATCAAATCGCCTTTTTCAGACCAAACTAAGATAGGCGAATGAGCAAAGTTAAAGAGATCTTGGAATTTTTGATTCTGTTCAGATAAGCGCTCAAAGGTGTCTTCAAGAGTACAACCAATATGGTGAAATTCGAAAATGTTAGAGCCATCGAACTTGTTGTACTCTTCGCTAGCACTTGCCGAACGAGTAAAGTCCATTAGCTTATCAAGCTCGGCTGAGACTCTCTTTTGAATCCAAGTTCGAGCAAAAAAAGACATCAATATGATCACCACAATCACCACGATGATCGCACGCTGATAATTCTCTTCTAACGCAATGAAATTATTATTTTTTTGAACAGCTCGAATGATTAAAGGAGTTTCAACAGCATTAATCTTAATGGTTGCGATGGTAACGAAATGACGCGGCAACTGTTCGTACATTTGGTAATTGAGGATGTCAGTAATGGTGTAGCTTTCATCACCACTGAATGTCGATGTCACCGGTGTACCGTGCGCTTCAATCACGATATTTTCGCTATTACTGCCCTGTTGGATTGACTCAGCCAAAGAGAAGTTGTTGTCAAGCACAATGGCGATATAGAGTTGACCAAGGACTTCCCCAGTAGCGTTATCAACAATAGGGGTACGGCGAGCCAACAAGTGACGCTTACCTATATCTGTCCTCAGTTTAATAAAATGCCAATTACTGCTGAACGAAACCTCATCAGAAATATGCTTTAAGTTGGACTCATCCAAACCATAAAATTGACTGTTGCCGTCTTCCCAAGCCAAACCATCGTGGGTTGAGACAAAGCGTAAATCTGGTGCATGATCCGCTTCACGTTGGTCAACACCAAAGAAAAAGTAGCTCAGAGTCTCGTCATTACCCGTATCAAAATACTCTCTGAGAGTTTCACTGTGTGAGCTACTGTCTTGATGGATTTGCAGCACCGACAAACGATAATCAAACATGTTTTGGATCAGGCTTGAGGTTTGCTGTACCGTTCGATTCGTCTCTTGCTGTACGATATTACTGCTGGTTTCATAATTATGAATAAGCACGCCAAGTGCCATCACGCCTATCACCAAAATAACGATACGCGTAATGAGTCTAGCTAAAGTGTTTCTAGGTGTACTGGCGTAACTTTTCTTCATTAGTGACCTGAGTACCTAAATGCTCGCTGTTTAAGTTCTGAAATACGTTCTGGGGAATCTTCCTTGGTGACAATTTCAAATTCACCAGAGTAAACGGTAGGCACTTCCAAACCGGCTAGATCCCACTTGATCGCCTCTGCCATTGCAATGCCTGTATCGTCGTTCATACGCATGACAGTAACATCTAGGTCGCCCCTTGCAATGGCTTCAAGTTCAGCAGAGCCGCCTCCCCAACCATTCACTAAGATGTCTTGGCCCGATTCACGAATCGCTTCCATTGCACCGAGAGCGACATCCGTTGAACATGCATAGATAAAGTCTAGATCCTTATCGTTCTCTATGCTGATTTTAGCCGCTTGGTAGCCACTGTCTTTGTTTGATTTTGTGTAAAACGAAGACTTAAGGGTAAAGTTGGTATCCGTATTCACTTCATGGATAAAAGTATCTCCACGCGCATCACTGATATAGCCTTGTGAGTAATACAAAACAGAATACTTACTGTCTGGCGGACTTACTTGTTTAAAATAGTCCGCCAGTTTTAAGCTGCCTGTCGCATGGTCAAAACCCACATACATAAATGGCTGTCTATCTGCCCAAGCTCGCACTGGCGTCGTGATATTTTGAAGAATCAGTTTGGTGTCTGTAGAGGTCAACACGTGCTCGATAAACTTGCGGTGGCGCGTGGTATCTAGCGTGAAAATCAAATAATCCGTCTTGTTTTCAATCGCTTCTTGCAACGAAATACTCTGCTGCGCGAGATCGGCATTAATACGGGTAAATACTTGATTTATTTGGTAGCGGATCTTCAGCCTATCGAGACGCTTCTCAAAAGCTTGAATATTACGAACCCAGTAATCCGAGATCTGTTGGCCCGGATACACCACGGAAATCGTAATTGGTTCGTCTTGGATTCTTCTCAGTGGCACAGGGTGATTTTGTACAGCCTCGACCATTTTATCGGTCAATGCTCTTTGTTCTGGAAAAGTGGAAAGATAATCTTGGTATTCCCAGTACCCATTGAGGACATGAGTACCATGGGAGAGAGCGGACGCAGAAAATACGGCAAGTCCAAACAACATCAGTAAACGTTTCATATTTTTCTCGTTTTATATGAGCTACTTTGGCTCATTTTTTAACCTAGCATGACACCATCTCTTTGTATGGCTAATGGATATTATGTAGGACAACGATGATAAATGATAGCGTCTAACACTAATTAGAACGACATTCTAAATGAGCAATATGTTAATTTGGAATGGAGATTAAGAACAACGAGTTAAATTATGATTTCAGCCTATTCACGGTAAGAGTAATTACCATTTAAATTCATAAGCTTAGCTAGAGCCGATATAGCTCCTTACACTATTAAGATTTAATCAATAACAAACATTTTAGCTATGAATTATGAGACTTCGATATATTGAATTTTGTCTTTTTGCCACTCAATAATCAGTTTGAGTGATACCAGTTTTTCTTTGCGGGATTTGGGCAACTGCTTGATCGCGTATTCGGTTTTCAACGCCTCACTTTTTGAGCCAACACCAAAGCTCCAAACCAGCTTAAGTGGGCCTTTACCTTTTAAAGCTTTGGCGCCTTTACCGGTTTGATGTTGTTCAAATCGACGTTCTAGATTGTTCGTCACGCCACAATAAAGGGCATTGTGACGATTGCGGATCAAGTACACGACCCAATCCGCATTTTTATCAGCATCTGACATTTAAAGCAGTGATTCAACCAGAGCCTTAAGCTCTGCCACTTCTGCTCGTAGGCTTGCAACTTCAGACTCAAGCTCTTCAAACTTTTCACTCGTTGCAGAGGGGGCAGCCGCGCTTACTGATGCCATCGCAAACGCTTCAACGTCCACTTCACCGCTCAACAGATGCTGGTAGCGTGATTCACGTTTACCCGCTTCGCGTGGCAGCTTCACAACCAAGGCACCTGCTTCTCTTGCAGCGAGTTTGTCTAATGTTGCTTCTACTTCTTTCACATCACTAAAGTTTGCAAGGCGACCCGTTCGAGTACGAAGTTCACCGGGTGTTTGCGCACCGCGCAGTAACATACAGCAGATGATTGCACGCTCTTGCTCTGTAAATTGCAGATCGCCGAACTCAGTGTTGCAGAAACGATGCTGATACTTATTAACACGGCTATTGAAGCTGCTCTCATCACTCACCATGCGACGTCCGATTAAACCATCAACTGCATCTAAAACATCTGACTCAGAAAGAGAGAGAACAGGTTCACGGTTACTCTTTTGATTGCATGCCGTGGTTAAACTGTTCAGTGTCAGTGGGTAATGATCGGGAGTAGTGACTTCTTTCTCGATCAAACAACCGATAATTCTCGCTTCAATTGGGGAAAGTACTGTGTTCATCGTTTTTCCTTTTTATTATTTTGATAATTCCATCTCAACACCTAACAATGCAGTAACTAGTGTTCAGACAAAATTGGTACTCGTTTCTTTCTGCCCTGTTCATCAATCATTATGATCTTAGAACGGTTTAGCTCTATTTCCACGACTTCCAAATAAGTACGCTCTTGTACATACGCATCACGAAGCTTGTTTTGTTCTGCTGAAGATTCAGTGACATTCTCGTCCAATTCTTCGTTTTCCAATTGTTGTTGATTCATTTCACATTTCGTATCAATGCAGTATCTACATGGGATACTAACTTGAACGGTAAGATAAAAACAATCACACATCAGCGAGAGTGACGAATAATTAAACAACCTTACTTTTGCTTTGATCTAAAGACTGTTACATCATCAATTGATGTGCTTTAATCAGAAGCAGACAACGTATTTGACGAATAGGAAAAGGAATCTATGAGCAGCGTATTTGAAATTGTTAACCAAGCACGACGTAAGAACAAACTTAAGCGTGAACTTTTAGACAACGAAAAGAAAGTTCGTGACAACCGTAAGCGTGTCGACCTTCTTGATAACCTACTTGATTACATCAAGCCAGAGATGACCCACGACGAGATCCTAGGCATTATCAAAAATATGAAAGCTGACTACGAAGACCGTGTTGATGACCACATCATCAAGAGCGCTGAGATTTCTAAAGCTCGCCGTGACATCAGCCGTCGCATTCGTGAACTGACAGAAGAAGACAAGCAAATCCAAGGTAAGAAGTAATCTAACCTCGCTAATTTACTTGTAACAATGTTAGTAACCCACTCTTAGTAGTGGGTTTTTTTTACCTAAACTCCAGCGTCTATACTTAAGCATCTAAACCTAACCGTCTAGGCTTAAGCGTACCTAAGCAAAATGAATGAAACTCAACAGCAGTATCAAACTAAATAACGAGTGTACACTAGCGATGGAGAGACTTTATGTACGGAAGTATTCTGATTACCTTGGCGTTATCAACGACACAACCTTACCCTGAAAAATTTGAGAAACTTTATACCGAAGAAACCGAAATCACTTATGACGATCTCGTGGTCGATGTTCATGGCTACAAGGTTCCGACCCGATCAGCATTTCGAGGTTGGATGCTCCTCAATCACGCTCAAGACCAAGTGAGAGCAATCGGACAACAACTCAAGGACAATGGCGTTACTCAGAGCATGCCTCTGCATCTCGTTCTATTGCAAGGGACGGATTGGGCAATGAGTAATACAACCTTGTTTACCCTCCCAAATAAGAAACATGTGCCAAACATGATCAATACCCTGAAGTACATACAACAATATATTGAGCCTGAAATCGGTGTTGTTATACCAGTATCTGGAGAGCGAACCGATATCTACAATCAACAAGCTGGTGGTGCACTGCGAAGTAAGCACTTAGAGTTTTGTGCCTTAGACCTAGTGCCTGCAAATGACATTACTCGCGAAGATCTACACGTGAAACTTAAAAATATTCATTCGGAATTCGGGCAAAAAAATAACGTTGGGCTGGGGTTGTATTCTGGTGTTCGATTCCACATCGATACGTGTGGGTTTAGACAATGGTAAAACAACACCACCAAGTCAGAAAGACTCGACACTGCTGCGTGTCATTTAGACTCAAAAAGTAAATGAATTTTCATAAAATCATGATTTTAAATGCAAATAAAAGATGGAACGCTAATTGCTATTGATAACGAGTATCATAATTATTAATAGCAATTAGGAATTCAATATGAAGACGATGACTCAACGCTCTCAAACGCTACTTTCTGTTTCAAACTTCAGTCTAGCAACCACCGCCTTGCTTATGCTACTCAGTATTATCGTTGCTTATCCAATGGCCGATCACTTCTCACTGCCAATTCAAATCGTCGCCCACATCAGCACCATCTTAATCGCAGCCTTGTTGAAAATCAGCTATGTCGGTCGTTGCCTTGCACAATACAACCTTGGATTAGAAGTTCGTTAAGTAGCGCCACGCTAGCCTTGATACGAATGCCCTTAGACAATATCAAGGCTACTGAAAAGATCGTACAGCTGATGAGATTTATAGGGTTTCGGTAAGTAGGCGTTCATACCGGCTTCAAAACAGTCTTTGATGTCTTCTTCCAGAACACTGGCGGTTAAAGCAATGATGGGTAATGGGGTGACTTGTTGATCGGCTTCCCACTGACGAATCGCACGAGTCGCCGTTATACCGTCCATAACAGGCATCATGCAGTCCATTAAGACCGCATCAAACTGAGCTCCTTGAGTAATGACATCCACCGCTTCTTGGCCATTGCTGGCAATCAAATATTCATAACCCGCTTGCTCAAGGAAGAAGCTCGCTATTTTTTGATTCATCAGATTATCTTCAACGATCAAAATGCGTCGATTCAGAGAGCGAACCTCTTCATCTTTTGCTTCCACTTGAGGAGTTTGCTCTTCGCCGACATCGAGAGATTGTAAGCTAGTTAAGAAACGTCGGCCCAAGAATGGCAAGGTATGAGTCGAGTGGACCGTCTCTGTGATTAGGTTGGTTTTAAATAGGTGATGCTGACACACGATGACGCGAGCAAGAGGATATATCGCCTTCAACGTCGCAAGATCTTTCTCCATAGAGTGATGCAAGGTATGACAATAAAGTATGAAGTCGCTTTCTTTGACACTTTCACTAAGGGCAGCAATGGATGACACCACATTGGCTCGAACATTCAAACGCTCACACTCTTTAACAAGCTGATCGAGGTAATTGAAAGAGTTCGATATGATGGTCGCTCGGCTCAGGTTATCGAAAGTTTGAACTGGCGCTTCTACAACATCGACATACAAACAAAACGTGAATGTAGAACCCTCTCCTTTCACTGAACGCGCAGTAATGTATCCACCCATCAAATCAACAAGCTGTCGACAAATCGCAAGCCCTAGCCCCGTACCACCAAATTGGCGGGTAATGCTGCCATCTTCTTGGGTGAAAGGTTCAAATATGGACTCTAACTTCTCGGGCTCAATCCCAATCCCGGTATCAGACACGCTGCATTCAAGCTTGCCTCTGCCCATAGACATAGGTGTATAAGCTATGTCCGTTGTAATTGTGCCCTTGGACGTAAACTTGATGGCATTAGAAAGCAAATTGGTCAGCACCTGTCTCACGCGGTACTCATCGAAAAACAGTTGTGGCGGCGTTTGATAGTCGATATTGATGTCGAGCTCGATATCCTTACTGATCGCTTTCGACTGAATCACACTTACAGAATCATAAACCGCTTCTCGCAAATCAGCATTGTGTGGTGACAACATCAAGTTACCCGACTCGATTTTAGACAGGTCGAGGATGTCGTTAAGCAGCACCAGTAAAGAGTGAGAAGACGATTCGATATCTCCCAGTACTTCTTGTTGATTTGGGCTCAATTGGCTTTGAGATAAAATCTCAGCCATGCCAATGATCCCGTTAAGTGGTGTGCGTATTTCATGTGACATATTGGCTAAGAATGCGCTTTTGGCTTTGTTAGCCGAAATCGCATCTTCTTTTGCTGTTATCAACTCTTTGTTGTGTAGATAGTTGCGCTCCATCACTCGGTTTAGGGTTTCAGTGAATTCGGTAAGCTCATCGTTCCCTTGGATATGGATCACCTTTGGCTGACCGTAGCTATCAGCGCATTCCGACACGCCTTTCAAAATAATCGACAGGTTTTTGTTTAAACGTAGAGACGTCGCGACCCCAAGCCACATCAGAACCCCAGAAGCGATGAGTATAAGCAACGTCATGACCAAGGTTTGCCTTTTCTGCAACGCGATATTCTTGGTCAGTTCAAACTGTATTTGAGTGGTGTAAGCGCCAATCGCGTTTGAAATAGCGCGTTTTTTAACCTCTAAGCTTTTCAAGTGTTGATATATTTCGGGTGATGAAAAGTCTCCTTTGAGGATTCGAGATGTAAATTTGTCTTGGAATTCATCTTTGGCGACAGCGTTTAGCAACTGTCTAATGTTTGGAGAACGCGTATCCGAACGGAAAAAGGTATCTAATAGCTGTTGCTGCCTCTCTAGAGCACCGACATAGCTAAGCAAGTATTGATTTTTAAACTCTGGGGAGCGATACAAGCTGAAGCTTAACCACGCTTCTCTCTGAGTCCAAAACACGTAATGCGTAAGATTGATAAACATCGCATCCGCTTGACCGATATTTTCATCGACTAAGGCCATACGATATTCAGACAGCTCTATTAACACGTCTTTTAATAAGTCGAAAGCGCGCTCTGTCAATTGTCTGCTGTTTGTTGTTTCAGTTGTACTAGCAAGGCTCATCAACAGCTTTTTCAATTCAGCTAACTGAGGATCAATACTCCAATTGCTGTCGAACTGTTGAAGTCGCATTCCATACTGAGTGAGTCTATCCAGTTCTGATTGCAACGTTAAAAGCAACTGACCTTTCTCAGGGGAGTCATTAGACAGCACCAACCATCGATAAGCATCACTTGAAACCGTATTAAAAGATTGAAGCGCTTCGACCTTAATACGCGTTGTTTCAAGGTGATTCATCTTCTCATCGTTCTTAAGCACTTCATTCACTGTAAACCCAAACATAATGAGTACAGAAACCGTGGAAAGAAAAATAAGACGCCATCTAATTGACATGTTTATCATTTTTATAACTACTCCCTTCCCGAAAGTAATTTACCTAGCCCAAATTAAGAATAGGACATTAACAGGGGGTTATTGATCAAATTGGATATGAACAAACGATACTCTGAGCCCAGAACGAAAAATTAGAGCCAACTGGTATCCAGAAAAGTGCTTTAAAGCGGAAAGGCGTGCTTTTAATAAGACTGGTTTAAACAAGCGAGGTTTCAGTGAGCAAAATGTAAACAAAAGACGTTTTCTCCAGTTATTATCACCCGCATAACAAGTGAACATCCACATTCTACGGCTCAACTAGACTGTGAATAATGACTCTGCGCGCTAACAAAGCGGATAGTTAGGTTAAAATTGTGACATCCAATCGTTTGCGTGATGCACTTTTCACACTCAAGCTAGGCTTATTCAAAGGTCGAACAACAATACTGGTTGATTCCCTTATTTGTCGTTTACTGTTTACGTGTAACTTGAGTTAGCGATCACACCTTTAATGTTCAATATGACCTGTATTACATATTATCTTTTGAATTGAGTATTTTTTGACGAAAAATAAGTGCTACAGATTGTTAAAGTCAATAGTCTTTATTGACGTTCAAATCTTGATTTATGGCTAATATAAAGCCAATTTACAGATATTTTGTCTGCATTTATTTTTCCTAGCAGAATAACCCGTCGTACCTTACAATCCTGCCACATAAAAATTACAAGTTACACACAAGGTATATCAGCACATTTAAGTGGCAATAAAGACCACAGCCTGATGCCTCAAACCCCCTATGCTGATTGGCTTCCCTACAACCGCCATGAATGCAGAAACTTAACGTGAAAGGTCCCGAGTAAAGATGAGTCCCGAAAAGCACCTCCTAGATTGGCAAACTAGTCAAACCATTGCTGAATCCATCGCTCCAACTTTAGGTCAGTTATACCGTCAAAAAGGCGTAGAAGTTATCCTCTTTGGTAAGACCTTAGTTAACGCGACAACTATCGACATCATCAAAGCTCACCGCATCGCAAAACGTTACACTGGTTCTCCTCTTACAGCAGAACAGACTCAACCTATCATTCAACACCTTCTCTCTATGGACTTGTCTCCATGTCGTATTGATGTTGGTCGCCTTGCGCATTCATTCTGGCAAGATCGCGAAGACACACACGGGTTGGATGATTTCCTACAAACTGCGCTTATCGAATCGCTTGAAGGCGATGCGATGACAGAGCCTCGTGACGTTGTATTGTACGGTTTTGGTCGTATTGGCCGACTGCTCACTCGTCTGTTGATCGAGAAAAGTGGCCCGGGTTACCCACTGCGTTTGCGTGCCATCGTTGTACGTGGCGGCAAAGATGGCGACCTAGAGAAACGTGCAAGCCTGCTTCGTCGTGACTCTGTACACGGCCAATTCAACGGCAGCATTGTTGTAGACCAAGAACGCAAAGCGATCATCGTTAACGGTAACTTCATCCAAGTTATCTACGCAAACAAACCAGAAGAAGTGGATTACACGGCTTACGGTATTGAAAACGCACTTGTGGTTGATAACACAGGCGTATGGCGTGACGCGGAAGGCCTGAGCCAACACGTTGCGTGTAACGGTGCGAAGAAAGTGCTACTGACTGCGCCTGGTAAAGGCGACATCAAGAACGTGGTATTTGGTGTGAATGAAAATGTTATTCAGCCAGAAGACACCATCATCTCTGCAGCAAGCTGTACTACCAACGCAATCACGCCAGTATTGAAAGCGGTTCACGACAAGTTTGGCGTGCTGTCTGGTCACATCGAAACGGTGCACTCATTTACCAATGATCAAAACCTAATCGATAACTTCCACTCGGGTGATCGTCGTGGTCGTGCTGCGTCACTGAACATGGTTTTGACATCGACTGGCGCTGCTAAAGCTGTATCAAAAGCGATGCCGGAAATGGAAGGTAAGCTAACAGGAAATGCGATTCGCGTACCTACGCCAAACGTTTCAATGGCAGTTGCGAACCTAAACCTTGAGAAAGGCACAAACAAAGAAGAGTTGAACGAGTACCTGCGTGAAATGGCGCTGTCTTCTGCTTTGTCTGCACAAATTGATTACACAGACTCGACTGAGATTGTATCTACCGACTTGGTTGGCTCTCGTCACCCAGGTGTGGTTGACGGTGTGGCGACTATCGCACAAGACAACCGTGCCGTGCTGTACATTTGGTACGATAACGAGTTTGGCTACAGCTGCCAAGTTGTTCACTGTATGGAACAGATGATGGGTGTACGCTACAAGACATACCCAGAAGTTTAATTAACTTCGCTCTTGTAGATACGTCCATCGCAACAAGCTCCACAACATAATAACTATATCTGCGAAGTCTGTATGGACTTCGCAACCCCTTTTGTTTTACTCCCCCGTATAAACAAGAGGGTTGCCACTTAGGTCTGCTCTCTCTAACTGATCTAGGTGGCCTTTTTACATCTAGCGCCCTAACTTTTATCGCTATAATAAGATCTTGTCTTCATCACTCTTGCACAGCTTTACGTCTGTTATAACTCAACCTCAACATCTGACTGAATCGAGCTTGAACATGCAAGCACGTAGCCCTGTTCAATCTGCTCTGGCGTCAATGTTTCTTGGCTGCTTGATTCCACAGATCCTTTGGTCACTTTGCATTTACACGAACCACAAATCCCACTACGACAAGCGATAATAATTGGAACGCCTGCTTTTTCTAATGAATCCGCCAATGGTGTGCCAGTTTCCGCTTCAACTTCAGCGCCGAACGCAGGCACAAATACCTTAACAGCACTATTCGTATCGTCAGCAATTTCGGCGTTTGACGCTTCTGATTGAGCATCCTGAGTAGCAGGAGTAAAGCTTTCTTGATAGAAGTTATCCATGTTGAACTCAAGCTCTTTCAGATAACTCTCAATATCTTGCATGAAGCCGACAGGCCCACACAGGTAAACCGTTCTATCTAAGATATCTGGGCTCAGTTTCACCAACCAGTTTTTATCTAAACGACCTTGAGAGGCGGTTGTTCCTTCGTTGTCTTTTAACAGCAGTTTTAAGTTGAAATTCGCATGTGATTCATCGAGCTGATGAAGTTCTTGAAAGTAGATAGTCTCAAGCTTGTTGCGTGCCATGTGGACGAAATCAATCTCAATGTCACTGTCACTGTCTTGAGACAGCCAATATTTTACCATCGCCATTACGGGTGTAATGCCACAGCCCGCACTCACTAGCGTTACTTTCTTTGTTGCCGTTGGCATGCAATCAATACAGTTAAACGAGCCTGCCGGCTTCAACACAGAAACCTCGTCACCTTCATCAAGCTCATCAACAATAAAGTTCGAAACCAAGCCACCTTCCACACGCTTGACCGTCAACTTCAGGCGGTTATCTTCGGGGCAAGAAGCCACGGAATAAGCACGGTAATCCGTTTTCGTCGGCATATCTAAACCCAAGGTGATGAACTGACCGGGCTTAAAATTGAAATGTAAATCTTGTGGAATACTGCCAAGCTCAAAGCTGACCGTATCTGGCGTCTCGTGCCATTTCTTTAAACACACTAAATTGATTGAATCGCTATCCGACCATGCATACATAGTTCACACACCTCACTGATACTAAAGAATTAAATCTAAAAAGCCCCGCCGCTGCACGTTCCTAGAGAACAGCAACAACGGGGCTTGGGAGTGGGCTTAGATTAAGCCGCTAAGATTGTTTTAAGATCTTGCTCTGGCGTTGAGATAGAACGCATATCGAACTCGTCTTGAATAATCTTTAGTAGGTTTTCAGTTAGGAATGCAGGCGCTGTTGGGCCTGTGTAGATACCTTTCACACCCAGTGCGAACAGAGTAAGCAGGATAACGATCGCTTTTTGCTCGAACCAAGAAAGAACAAGTGTTAGTGGTAGTTCGTTGATGCCACAATCAAACTCTTGAGACAGCGCAAGAGCAAGCTGAATCGCTGAGTATGCATCGTTACATTGGCCAACATCGAGCAGACGTGGAATACCGTTAATGTCGCCGAATTGGTTTTTGTTGAAACGGAATTTACCACATGCCAATGTCAGGATTACTGAATCTTCTGGCGCTTGAGCTGTGAAATCTGTGTAGTAGCTACGTTCAGATTTGTCGCCGTCACAACCACCCACTAGGAAGAAGTGTTTGATGTTGCCTTCTTTCACTTGTTCAACAACCGCAGGCGCTGCTTCCATCAAGGCGTTACGACCAAAACCGACAGTGATCATTTGCTCGATCTCGTCATGCTTAAAGCCTTCTTGCGCAAGAGCACAATCGATCACTGCACTGAAATCGTCACCTTCAAGGTGAGCAACACCCGGCCAGCCTACGATGCTACGCGTAAATAGGCGGTCAGCGTACGAGCCCACATCTGGGTTAAGCAGACAGTTAGATGTCATTACGATCGCACCTGGGAAGTTCGCAAATTCTTTTTGCTGGTTCTGCCAAGCGCTGCCGTAGTTACCCGCAAGGTGTGGGTACTTGTTTAGTTCAGGGTAGCCGTGTGCAGGTAGCATCTCACCGTTGGTGTAAACGTTAATGCCCTTGCCTTCCGTTTGTTGAAGGATCTTTTCTAGATCATGCAGGTCGTGACCAGAAACAAGGATACAGTGACCTCGCTTCGTCTTCACATTCACGGTTGTTGGTTGAGGGTGACCGAAGGTATCTGTCTCGCCTTTATCCAACATTTCCATGACCTTGTAGTTCATTAAGCCGATCTGCATAGACGTATCTAACAGTTGTTTTAGGTCTGATGGATCTGTACCTAGGAACGCCATGATTTCATGGTATTCAGCGAAAATAGCATTATCAGTTTGACCAAGAACACGTGCGTGCTCCATGTAAGCTGCTGCACCTTTTAGACCGTATAGGCAAAGAAGGCGAAGACCAATCACATCTTCGTGTTGAGAGTCGTGACCACGGTTTACCGCCGCTTGAGGGGCAAGCGCCAATAGCTCTGAAGAGTCCGTTGGAAGGTCGAATTGAGCAGCAGCAGAAAGCGCTGGGATCTCAAAACCAATCAATGTCGCTGCCGCGCGAACCTGTTGTTCTAAGCGCTGCTTAAATTCATGAGATTGCTGTGCAAATTCAATGATACGAGCAGGGTCGAAGTTAACGTTGGTTAATGTTGCGAAAAACGCTTTTGGCGCCCACTCGTCGATTTCAGTATCAATAACATCACACGCACGGCCCAAATTGGCCCAAAAAGAAACACCTTGAAGAGAATGCACCAACACGTCTTGAAGGTCGGATACTTCAGACGTTTTTCCACACATGCCTTGTGCGAAAGAACAGCCTTTTACGGTTGGGGTTTGAATTGTTTGTTCACATTGAATACAAAACATATAAGGGCTCCAGTAATTTTTATTAACTGTAAGTACTTTGCTTACAGTGACTTATTCCAAACCCTATAGAGCATTAAGCGTGCCAACCTTTAAGTTATTGATTTTATTTAACTTAGTTTTATTCCATATTTTTAGTGCGTGATTATGACTACATATAAACTCCCTAACAGCACACATCCGTGTCATAGTGACTCTCTGAGATTTATTAACGACGTTCATGTTTCGTTCAGAATAGAAGCGATAAAGTAACAACATAGAAAAAGAGGAATGAATATGAAAAATATATTAGTTACGATTGTTGCATTGTTTACTGGCCTTTTGGCGTTATTCACAAGCTTGATCCTTGCTATTCCTTTAGCTATTGCAGCTTTAATTACTGGCAAGCGCATTCAGAATCAAATGAAGAAACAAGGTTTCGCAGCACATATGAACACTCGTCAGTCATCAACCAATGATGCCGGTGTTATTGAAGGTGAATACGAAGATCTTTCAAGCAAAAAGTAACCTAAACTTTAGTTTCAGACATAGTGAAAGCACAACAGAGACAAAATTACATAATGCAAAGAAAGCCCCTCCTAGCACTGCTGGCCTTAACGACTTTAAGTCTCGTTGGTTGTTCCAACGAGACACCGATACCCGCTTACGAAACATCTCCAGACTTGCCTAGCTATCAGCAAGACAGCTTTGATGCCTACGTCAATGACACACAAGATTGGTTATTGAAAAACCGCGTGTTCATGACGGAAGACAAGCAACTCGAGATCCAACTCAATTCACCAACCGAGTATCAACCAACCTCGCCAAACGGCAAGGCGGTATTATTGGTTCATGGATTAGGCGACTCACCTTACTCATTTAAAGACATCGCTACCCATTTGGCAGAGCAAGGTTACTTAGTGAGAACCGTATTACTTCCGGGTCACGGCAGTCGCGTGGGTGATTTAATGCAGCCGAGCCTAGAAGATTGGCAAGGTGTGGTGGCTCATCATACGAAGTTACTTGAGCAAGAGTATGATTCTGTTTGGCTAGGCGGCTATTCAACCGGCGCGAACCTCGTGACTTCACAGGCGATGAACGATCCAAAGATCTCTGGGTTACTGCTGTTCTCACCTGCGTTTCAACCGAGCTCGTCTGCCGTTCAATACGCGGGACTAGCAAGCTACTTTGTCACTTGGGCGGATCAAGATCCTGAAGACAATGTGTTGCGTTACAACTCGTTGCCAATGAATGGTGCATCGGTTTACTACGAGACATCAGAAGTCGTACGTGGTGACTTACAAGATAAACACTTCGATAAACCAGTTTTTATTATGATGAGTGAAGGCGACAGCGTGATTGACACCAACTACGTTCAGCAAGCCTTTATTGAATCTATGCCGAATCCAAACAATGTGTTGGTTTGGCAAGGAGAGACGACTCTCGAGGATCCTCGCGCTGTTCAGTACAGCATGAAGATCCCAGAGCAACGCATCTCGAACGGCTCTCACATGGGCTTACTGTTCTCACCAAACAACCCTTATTACGGAATCAATGGTAGCGAGAAGATTTGCTCCAATGGTCAGGCAGAAGGGTTTGAAGAACAATGCAATGCAACCAGTGAGGTTTGGTACTCAGCTTGGGGCTATCGTGAAGAAGGGAAGAACCATGCGCGTTTGACCTACAACCCCTACTTCTCAGACTCGATGGCGAAGCTAGATGCCGTACTGAACTCTGAAGGCTAATAAGCTCAAGTCTTCCAAAAGCTAATCCAGAGAAATCAAAAAGGCTCACTAGATAACGTCTAGTGAGCCTTTTTTAATGAGTGTCGTTTCTGGTGAACGTCTAGGGTCTGTTGACCTTTAGAGCTGATTTTTGCAGCACTTTGTGGGAAATTTCTACAAGGCAGAGGCTTTGAAGTGTAGCTAGCCTACATGAGAAGCCGATAACGCAGTAGAAATGAACCACAAAGGCTGCCCGAAGGGTTCGGCTAGAATCGTTTTATGCTTTGTTAAGAAGTATTAACTTAGAATGACTAGGCTACATACTCCTTGCCGCGCCTAAAACGATTCTATCTCGAACAAAATTTAACCACTAAAAGTTAACAGACCCTAGTTACTTATTCTTATCGTTTACTGCTATATCGTCCACACCACGCGAACAGCAAGCAGGATCAGCACCACGCCAGATAGTCGATCAATCAACTGAGCTTTCGAGCGAATACGTTCAACAATCAACGGGCTAGACAGTACCAAGGTGATAAAGGTGTACCAAAGGCCGTCGACAATCAGCGGCGTTGAGACAATAATCACTTGATTGGTCAGTTCATTACCTAGCGCTACAAATTGGCTAAACAGAGCGATGAAGAACAGTGCGATCTTTGGGCTCAAGATAGAGATCAAGAAAGCCTCACGAGCAGACTGCATGTAACTCATCTTTTCACCCGCTTCTAATTTCGCGGCAACACCACCTTTCGAACGTAACGCATTAACGCCAAGATAAAGCAGATAAGCAGCCCCCGCTAAGCTAATACCTTTAAATAACATTGGGGATTGCTCAAGCACAACGGCTAAACCAACAATGGTTGCGAACGCATAAATACCGATACCAGCAGCGTGTGACCAAGCTGCGATAAGCCCGTTCATACGGCCACCAGCCAAACTGTGTTTAGCGATCATCGCCAAGCTTGGGCCCGGAGACATTGCACCCAACAAGCAAATCGCTAATAAAGAAAACCAAATTGTTACTGTCATCATTCCATTCCTAATAAAATAAAGCGTTCCAGCTGAACGCTCTACGCTTAATACTCAATACTTGGCACTTACCATAATTCGCATGAGGTATTATTTGAAATCAAAGATTATCATCACACCTATGATTTCAAGTCATACTGATATTGTAACTCGACTTTTGCATGGCTTGGAATGCTTTTTCTCGCGCCCATTTGTGGGCAGAGTCGTTGTCATATTTAGGATGCCACATTAACCAATAGGTATGCATTTCCGTATCAAATGGCAACGAAAAGTAGGTAGTATCGAGGTGTCGACCTAGGTTATAGGCAATATGTTCTGGCACGATCATCAGATAGTCGTCTTGCAATAACACAGTACCAGCAGATGAAAAGAACGGAACCTGTAAAGCCACTCTTCGCTTCAGCCCTTGCTTCTTCAATGCTATGTCCGCGTAACTGTCTTTATCTCCACCACCCGTCACTTTGATGTGAGAGTAGTGAACAATATCTTCTGCACTCAAAACCGCTTGTTGAGCCAGCGGGTGCGACTTTCGCATCAAACACACCGACTTATCTTCACCAAGTTTGATACTTGAGACATGTTCTGGCTTTGTGGGAAACATACTAGAAGCCAAATGAATCCCAGACTCGTTCAGTGCTTCAAGGTAGTTTGGCTGCCACAATCGATAAGCCAAATTAATGTTCGGCGCTTCAGCAGACACCTCTGCCACAATCACAGGAAGAATATACTGAGCGACATAATCACTCGAAGACAACACCAATTCACCCTGCCAGTCTTGCGGCTCGAAGGGTTTATCATCTAACAGGTGGTCAAACTCGCCAAGCAGGTCGTCGAGTTTACCTTTGAGTAGCAATGCACGGTTGGTCGGCACCAGTTTGTTGCCGTCACGGACCAGCAAAGGGTCGCCACACAAATCACGTAACTGGCTGAGCTGACGGCTCACCGCGGATTGTGTGATATGCAAACGTTGGGCGGCACGGCTCACATGACACTCTTCAAGAAGTACATGCAGTGAACGCAGTAGGTTTAAGTTGATATTGCCTAACATGAATGCACCGTCGTATTCTGTTTGTTGAAAAACTCGGTCAAAACCGTATGAGTCATTAAGTGGCGAAGATCCGGGTAACTTTGCAGCTGATCGCGAACTCGGTTCAAGCTCTCCATGCTTTCCACTTCCACGTACAACATCATATCTGTCTCACCGCTAATAGAGTGGCACCATTGCACCTCATCAATACTCTGGATTTGTTTCGCGTAAGACTCACAACTATGGTCACTACTCGACATGTCGAACTTCAACAAGATATAAGCGCACACATTCTTCGTTTGGTTGGGTTCTGCCACTTGAGCGCAGTAGCCCGTAATCACTTTGTCGCTTTCCAGTTTCTTGATTCTGGCGTTCACCGCTGAGCGCGAGAGGCTGACATCTCGGGCGATATCGCTCACTGAGCATCGTGCATTGGTTTTGAGAATATCCAAAATCTGGCGATCAAATTTATCCATGCTTCTGATTCTTTTCATTTATTGTTCTATTTATAACGCCTAATTTGACACAACTTTCCTACTTATAACAGCCATTCTGACAGCCGACACTTTCACACTGAATCGGATTAATACCGTTAAAATGACGGTGTCTTACGACGTTTCGCTAGCTGTATTATTGATGTCAACAATGTATGCTTTCAATCATAACTTCTCACACACCAGAAGAAAGTTACTGGAAGACCGTGACCAGAATCAAATAGCTAGGAGAGCGAATGACACAACTCAAACAAGAAATCACGCTTATTTCAGGAATCGGACAACTCTCGACGACCTTGCTAGGCACTGGATTATTTATGATCCCTGCGATCGCAGCAGGCATTGCAGGACAGTTGTCTCTTCTCGCTTGGTTAATCCTGTTTATCGCTATTTGCCCGATTGCACTGACCTTCGCATCATTAGGAAAACGCTACCCGAATGCAGGTGGTACTGCCTATTTTGTGCGCCAGGCGTTTAGCGAGCGATTAGAAACAAGCGTGGCGTGGTTGTTTGTGAGTGTTATTCCTGTCGGTATTCCAGCGGCCATTGCACTGGCTGGTGGTTTTGCTCAACAATTGTTACCCGCACCTCTCGATACACCACTTGGTGCTCAATCCTTTACCGTCGCCCTGCTTATTGCCGTCAATTTGATGGGCAGTAAATCTTCTGGCCGACTGCAAACCGTGATCGCATTGTCGATTTTTGCCTTAGTCAGCGCTTTTGTTTGGAAAGCCGACATCACGGCAACCGATGTTGCTCTTCCTGCCATCTCATCCAATTCAATGTGGTCTATCGGCGCTGCTTTAGCTGTCATGTTTTGGTGCTTTGTCGGAATAGAAGCTTTTGCTCACATGGGAGAGGAATTCAAAAATCCACAACGTGACTTCCCAATCGCCATCATTGCAGGCTGTTTTGTTGCGGGGCTAGTGTACTGGGCTTGTTCAGTAGTGATTCTTAAGCTGGGTGCTTTCGGTTCATCTGAATTCGATGCCGCATCCATCCCTTGGGTAACAGAACAACTGTTTGGTAATGGCTTCAAAACCGTCATCAGCGTGCTGGGGTTCTTTGCTTGCTTTGCCAGCCTAAACCTTTACACACAAAGCCTGTCTCGGATGATCTGGGCTCAGGCCCGCCAACACAGCCCTGCAAGTCGAATGGCTCAACTGAACAGCCGCGGCGTACCGCTCTACCCAACGTTAGCAATTGGCTTTGTCGTGCTTATTTCGTGTGTGATTGGTGAGCTGTCTAATTTAGACCTTGAGTTCTTTCTCAAGCTCGCCAACGGTATTTTTGTTCTGGTTTATCTGCTCGCAATGTTAGCCGCTTGCCGATTACTAACAGGCGCATCTAGATACACTGCCATGCTTTCATTGGTCATCTGTACCTTGGTGTTTATCTGTTTAAGTTGGTCGATGCTCTATGCTGTGATTGTTTTTGTGACATTGTCACTCCCTTGGCGGAAGTGGCTAGGTAAAGGTAAACCCACCGTCTCTATCGACAAGTTGTAACTCGATTCGTGATGAATCAGAAAATGGTAAACAAGCCCTACCAATATTACTGATAAAAAAGCCGAGCGATCTGTTTGATCTTCGGCTTTATGTCAGCCAATCGGATATTTCCAAACCCCAACACCACCCCACTCCAATCACGAGCATCACTTGATCCATATTCATAAAAATCAAACGGACGAATGATGATATTTTCAAGCTCAGCTCTATGACTCCATTCAGTCTCAGATATACCTTGATACCACTTCACGGTCACATGTAGCCCTGCTGCCTGACTGATCACTTCAAGATCACCGTTAAACTCGCTTTCAATCGCTTCTATCATCGCTTCATACTTGAGTTTGTATGACCGACGCATCTTTCTAATATGACGCAGCAAGTCGCCTTCTCGAACAAAATCCGCCAAAGCTTCCTGTGTGTGGGACGCCGTGTCTCCAGTGAGCGCGTCTTTGATCTCAAGACACTTCGCCACCAGACTTTCTGGCACCACTAAGTAACCTAAGCGGAGTCCGTTGAACATGACTTTACTCAGCGAACCAATATAAATGATTCGTTCATCAAACCCGAGTTTACCCGCTAAGCCTTGCATACTGGTGTAAGGGCGATGAGCAAACTGGAACTCACTGTCATAGTCATCTTCAATGATCCATGACTGATGTTGATTGGCCCAGTCGATCAGTTTAAGGCGTTGCTCAGTATTTAAAGTCGTGCCCATTGGGTATTGGTTACTCGGTGTGACATACAGAGCCTTAGCATTACTGGCCAACACTTTTTCAATATCTAGCCCCACCTTTTCACGCACACTTACACGATCCAGCTCTAATCTCAACAGATCGATAATTTTATGCACTTGTCGATAACCGGGCTCTTCCACGAGGATTTTTTCGCCCATCGCTAACGTCGCCATTAATCCGATTGAGATGGCTTGCTGCGCACCTGCGGTGATGATGATTCTGTCGGCACTGCAATGAACGGAACGACTGCTTGCAAGATACCCACTCAACGCTTCCCTCAAGGCTGAGCTTCCCTGAACCTCTTGATTGCCCGCAATGTTCTGACGTGTAGAGTGACGTTGCAGCAACCTCTGCCATTTCGCAAAAGGGAACGCATCTAAGTCAGGAACTCCTGGGGCAAAGCTGCGGTTAATGTCGTTAGGTGTCGCTATGTTTGTACTCGGTTTACTGACTGTTTGTTTGACCTTCGGATCCTGAACACTGTTTGGCTTAGACAAACTTAGAAAGTGTTCTGGTTGTTCAACCGAGACATAAAACCCTGAGCCTTGCTTACTCTCGATATAGCCTTCAGTAACCAGTTGTTCGTACGCATAAATCACCGTATTTCGACTCACCGATAACTCGACAGCCAACTTACGTGTTGAAGGTAACTTACTGCCCTTGCTCCATAAATCTTGAATGATCTTCTCTCTTATCGCGTGGAACAAGGCGGTTTGACGCGTGCCGTGTTGTTCGTCTAACTGTAGATCACCGACATCGATAGGCTGCATAACTGGATCCAAATAGTGTTTAAAAGTGGCTCTATTTAATAGACCAGTTAATCGCTACATTAATCAAAAGGCAATGATTAAGGAGCGATTATGTTATCTAACACGAAAAGAACCACGATTAAAAAAGGGGCTCACAAAGCCGTATTTGAACAAGAGAAACTGCACCAAATTATTGATGAGAGCTTAATCGCACACATTGCATTGCAGGGCGAACAAGGACCAATGGTCATCCCGATGCTCGCGTGGCGAGTGGGTGATATAGTCTACATTCATGGAGCTAAAAACAGTCGCCTACTAAAAGGACTAAAAAAGGGAGAACCAACCTGTTTAACGTTCACCTTGTTCGATGGTTGGGTGCTGGCTCGTTCGGCATTTCATCATAGTGCGCATTATCGTTCTGCTGTGGTATTGGGGTCATTTTCAGTCATCGATGACAATCAAGAAAAGGATCGCTTGTTGAATATCTTTATTGAGCAAATCGCACCGGGCAGAACCGATGAAGTGAGGCTCAGTAATGAAAAAGAACTCACTGCGACCGAGTTGTTGGCGATACCTTTAACAGAAGCTTCCGTGAAGATTGGTAAACATGGAGTGAATGATGATAAAGCCGATATGGACATTCCAGTTTGGGCTGGCGTATTACCCTATAGAACTGTTGTTGGGCCGTTAGAAACCGTTCCAGAACAAGAAGGCATCATTGAAACACCAGATTACCAACAAGCTTATGGTGAACGCTGGTATCAGAATTAACACTCGAAGATGGTGAACTTGATAAAATTGCATACAATCTGAATTAAAAAAATTTAACATGACTCAATAATGTAATCAGACGATGAAAACGAACAAGGATATTCTGCCGTTTCAAGGCTTGCTCAATGGCATTGGGCAAGTCTATTTCACACCGTCTATCATGACGTCGACTTTGCTGTTGCTTGCCATTTCTATTGAGTCACTGGCGCTGGCTTTTCTTACCTTACTTGGCGCCAGTTGCAGCTATGCATTAGCTTTCTATGGCTATATGTACACCAACACCAACACCAACACCAACACCAACACCAACACCAACAAGTCAGTTGACGACATTGATAGTGGAATGTACGCGCTAAATGGCGCTTTGATTGGTTTATTTATCGGTAACTTTTTTGGTGTGACACCATTATTGGCTTTAGTGACTGCGTTAGGTGCATTACTCACGGTGCCGATTGCCCACATCGTATTCAGTTTTGAGAAATATCGCGGTTACACTAGCGCCTTTATCCTCACCACTTGGCTGATTTATATTATCCAATCAACCTTTGAGCTGTCAGCGTTTTCTGCACCTGATTCCGCACTGATGCCACTCATCAGTATTGAGGCTAACTCGTGGTTCAACCTGCCGACAGTGGTGATCCCGTTGTTAAAAGGGATAAGCCAAGTCAGCTTCATCGAAAATGCGTTGTCGGGGCTCGTTATCTTAGTCGCCATCGCACTCAACAATATCAAGCAGGCCATTTGGGTTATGCTCGCAGTAATAATTAGCACCGTATTTAGCGGGTTGATTGGCGCTTCTAACGAACTGGTAGCCCAAGGTCTTTACGGGTACAACGCCATTCTTGCCACTTTAGCACTTGTGCCCTATCCGCGAATCCGTTGGCCGTTAATCCTATTAGGCATGCTGTTAAGCTGTCTCATCACACTTGGTTTTCATGAACTGTCACTGTTACCACTCACCGCCCCTTTCATTTTGAGTACTTGGGGGATGGTTTACTTGTCCAGCCTGATCCATAAACGAACCATAAGTTAGCTCTGAATAGTTACAGGCCAGTTTTTAGGCGCTCAACATATTGCTTGGGTGTCAAACCTCGATGTTTCTTAAACATCCGATTAAAGCTCGCGACATTGGTATAGCCGAGCCTCGTCGCGACTTTATCTATTGGCACTGAATACATCAACAACTCCACCGCCACATTACTTAACGCATAGCCCATAATGGTAGAAAAGTTGATGCCTAAGTTATGCAATCGACGTTGAAATTGCTGTTCAGATAACCCAAGCAAACTCGACACTTTATGCAGTGTTGGCAGGCCGAAATGGCGACTGTAATTGATCATCTCATAGGTCACCTTATGCTCATCCGCGGCATCAGGCATGTTGAGGTAATTATCTAAGTCATGAAAGTTCATTGCCAAGCTCATCTTGCCGCTAGAAGGGGCTTGATTGCTCGATAACCTCGACTGGCTTGGTATCCAGATTTCAGTTCGTGGCTGGCCCCACTGAATATTGCACCCAAAATACTCTTGATAGAGTTGAGTGTTCTCGCGATAACCTGCGATAGAGACGGCTGCGGGAGTAAAGTCGTCTCCCAAGTAACGCCTTAATATCTTCATCATAAAGATGGCAACTCGAATTGAGTCATGAACTTTACCCACCTCAGTATAAGCAGGATTGTCGTAGCACCATTTGATGAAATTACCGACTTGAGCGCCATATAGAAAAGCCCCGGACTGCAAACAGTGCAACCCGATGTTAACTCGGCGTATAGACGACGCCAGATCGTGCCCCGAGAAAAACCAGTTAGAGAGAGGACCTAGCCTTTCAATATCCACTCTATCAGCCAGCTTCAAGATAATATCGGAATCACCGGTTTGTTGTTCAAGTAAGCCATACCATTTGTCCACTTCACTTACGGGGATAAGGTTCATCGGGTTATTAAACACCGATTTAGGAATACCTAATTGCTCAGTATTCACCGCCTTATTAGTCGTTGCGTATTGGTAAATACCCAAAATACCCAATGCTCTTAAGAAGTTACAATTGTTCATTAGCCACCATACTTAGAAGTCACTATTACAGATCAAATCATAATGACATCATTATTAAAGTAATTGGTAAATTATCAACTTCTAAATCTGATATCAATAACACTCGGTGCTCAATTTAACCTAGGGTATATCAATGAGTTTAGTTAGTGTCCCATTTGTCGGAACCGGCGCAGATACCGCACTACACGTAGTTGCAGGCGTAGTGTTAGTCGCAACCATCGCTGCTGCATGTTACGGCTTCTGGCGTGTGCATGAATTACCAATCAACAAGGCTCACAGTAAAGAGCATCAACAACTCGGTTTGATCACCGCATTAACATGGATTGGTTTTGTATGGCACTGGGTATGGGTACTAGCAGTAATTTTGGCCTTCGTTGATATGGAAAAAGCCATCATCAATCTAAGAGACACATGGAAGTCACCGACCACAACCAAGGAGCAAACAACTTCCGACAAGCAAGATGAGGAGAGCCAAACATGTTAGAAGGCTTGGCAATTTGGGCACTGTTCATTTACTTACTCAGACTTGTTGGTATGCCTTGGAACAAAGGCACCAAGGCGTTTGCGTACCTAGGGGGTACATCTTGGTTGCTGTTTGTATGGGTTGGCCTACTCAATTTTACTCCGATGGATCTATCGGGAGGCTCAGTGGTTCAGTCTCCACATATTCAGCTGCGTCCCGATTCAACTAATGTGTCGGGAAAAACTTCTAAAGTCCACATCCACCCGAACCAGGATGTGACTGAAGGACAACTAATTTACGAAATTGATGACACCAAATATGTCATCGCAAGAGACAAAGCCAGCGTTCAACTTGAGTCTGCAGAGGTCGCTTTAGACACAGCTCGTCAAGAAGTGAGCATTGCAAAAGTCAGCTATCAATCGGCGCTTGAAGACATCAAAGCTTCAGTCGCACAAATAGATTCGGCTAAAACAGACTTAGTACTGCAGTCAAAGACGCTTGATCGTTACCAGAAGCAAAACAAAGTGGTAGAACATACGATCACTGAAACTGACATCGACCAACAAACAGCAAAGGTAGACTTAGCGACGTATAACGTTACGACATTGGAATCTCAGCTTAGCAAGAAAGAAGTCGATGCCGAGAATGCGAAGTTGAACATCCACAAAGCTGAAACCAATGTGAGCAAGAAGCAAACTGAGGTCGATTCAGCAAAGGCAACACTGGCACAAGCACAATGGGACTTGAACAGCACCAAAGTCACGGCACCGACTGACGGCTTTGTAACGAACTTTATTCTTCGTGAAGGTCAGCGTGTTTCAATGATGCCTCGTATCCAGATGTATACCGAAGAGAAGTACGTGCTGATGCGAGTTAACCACCAAGCGATTCGTAATATTAAGGTCGGTCAACCTGCGGAATTTGCGACAGCGGTATACCCAGGAAAAGTGTTCTCTGCAACCGTAGAAGGCATTGTAGAGGCCACTGGTGAAGCGCAAGCAAGTTTGCTGGGTATCGATGAGCAGGTTCGTGTTACCACAGGCAAAAACCTTCAGAACAAGCACCACTTTGTTCGTTTAAAAATTGATGAGGCAGAGGGTTACGATATTCCTGTTGGCTCTGTCGGATTAGCGTGGGTAAGCGGTGAGAAGCCTATCAGCTTTATGGCGTTCCTAGACGTAATACGCGGGATCATCATTAGAATGAAGTCTCAACTGTACTTCTTCTACTCCATCTAATACTTCCTATTGGTGAAACAATACCCAAGCCCGTGCGCTCTTAGATCGCACGGGCTTTTTGTTTATTTCACCATTCGTCGCCAGAAAGAACACAAACCCGAAAAACGAATAAACACTCTAAAGTTGCAAATCGCAATTGCATTTTGCAACTAGGCATTGCAAAAACGCAAATTAAACGCTCAAATACGCACCAGATTGCTATAAAACTGCCGTTTTACGTGGTTTTAAAAGTTGGCACACTAACTGCAATGTATATATTGACCCTTCTTAAGCCGAGGGTCACCTAGCCAACTGACGTTGTTAGTGAACCTATTCTTGTTCACAAAATATATAGGCCAATTGCGATTATTGCGATTGGCTATTTTTTTGCCTGCAGTTTGGCCAACCGCCCTCTTTTTCGATACAGACACCCATTCAGACGTATAATAATAAGCATTCATAGCCAACCAAGAACAGCAGATAACCAACGCATTATAGAAAACGTTTTCTATTTGTTTTTTTAAATAAAGACAGAAAATAACCCTATGTTTTACAAAATAATTACTGCAATAACTGGTTTTTATGGGCAATTATTGACAAAATTAGCATTGACCATGTGATTTATATCACCATAATGCGCAAGTTTTCCTGCAATACGGCGACCGTTAATTTTAATTTTGATCATTTGCGGAGGTAAAAAATGGCTGCTGATAATAACTACAGTCTAGGGCCGGTTCCTACATCGGCTAGGAAAGGAGTCGCTTCACTCACCATGGTAATGCTTGGACTCACTTTCTTCTCTGCAAGTATGTGGACAGGTGGTTCACTCGGGACAGGTCTTTCATTCAACGATTTCTTCCTCGCCGTTCTCATCGGTAACCTAATCCTCGGTATTTACACTTCTTTTCTTGGCTACATCGGCTCATCTACTGGCCTCTCTACCCACCTCCTTGCTCGTTTCTCTTTCGGTACTAAAGGCTCATGGCTTCCTTCTGCTTTACTTGGTGGTACACAAGTCGGTTGGTTTGGTGTGGGTGTTGCGATGTTTGCTATTCCAGTACAAAAAGCAACGGGCATTGATACCAACACCTTGATTATCGTATCTGGCTTATTGATGACGGGTACAGTGTACTTCGGCATTCAAGCGCTAATGGTGCTTTCAGCGATTGCAGTGCCTGCGATTGCGATTCTGGGTGGTTACTCAGTACTGACTGCGGTAGACAGTGTTGGTGGACTAGAGCAATTGCAACTTATTAAACCAGAGACGCCAATGGACTTTTCAATGGCTCTTGCAATGGTTGTAGGTTCGTTCGTAAGTGCGGGTACGTTAACGGCCGATTTCGTTCGCTTTGGTAAAAAGCCAGCAAGCGCAGTATTAATTACTATGGTTGCGTTCTTCATCGGTAACTCGCTGATGTTTATCTTCGGCGCAGCAGGAGCAGCAGCAACCGGTCAGGCTGATATTTCAGATGTGATGATCGCGCAAGGTCTGCTGCTTCCAGCCATCATCGTGCTTGGCTTGAATATCTGGACAACCAATGAAAATGCACTTTATGCATCCGGTTTGGGTTTATCTAACATCACTGGTCGCTCAAGTACTACAATGTCAATCATTAACGGCATTATCGGTACGATTTTCGCACTTTGGTTATACAACAACTTCGTTGGTTGGTTAACCTTCCTTTCGCTGGCGATTCCACCAATTGGTGGCGTAATCATCGCCGACTTCTTCGCGAACCGTAAACGTTACAAAGATTTTGCAAATGCAGAGTTCCAAACCGTTAACTGGGCTGGCATTATCGCGGTAGCAACAGGCGTAGCCGCTGGTCACTTCCTACCTGGCGTTGTTCCTTTGAACACAGTGTTAGGTGGTGCAATCAGTTACCTCGTGCTTAATCCTCTATTGAACAAAAAAGCTCTGAAATCTCAGGCCGCTTAAGGACACACTATGACAACCTTATTAATCAAGAACGCGAAACTTCAAGACCAAGAAGGCTTGAAACAGATTCTGATTGAAAATGGTCAATTTTCTCGCATTCTCGATAATGGCGCGCAAATCAATCATCAAGGCGACATCCTTGATGCTGAAGGTGGCATTGCAGTTACTCCTTTCTGTGAACCGCACATCCACCTAGATACTACTCAAACTGCTGGTGAGCCTAACTGGAACATCTCTGGCACTTTGTTTGAAGGTATTGAGCGTTGGGCTGAGCGCAAAGAACTGCTATCAATCGAAGACGTAAAGTCTCGTGCCAAGCAAACACTGAAATGGCAGATAGCTAACGGTGTTCAACACGTTCGTACACACGTTGATGTGTCTGACCCAACACTCGTTGCGTTAAGAGCGATGGTTGAAGTTCGTGAAGAGATGAAAGAGTGGGTCGACATCCAGATCGTTGCATTCCCTCAAGAAGGTATTCTTTCATACCCTAACGGCAAAGAGTTGCTTGAAGAAGCAGTGAAGATCGGCGCTGACGTTATCGGTGCTATCCCTCACTTCGAATTCACTCGTGAATACGGGGTTGAATCTTTGCATTATGTGTTCGAGCTTGCACGCAAGTACGACTGTCTGATCGACGTTCACTGTGATGAAATCGACGACGAACAGTCTCGCTTTGTGGAAACATTAGCAGCCCTTGCTCATAAGTTTGAAATGGGCGAGAAAGTAACTGCTAGCCACACCACTGCAATGGGTTCGTACAACAGTGCTTACACATCTCGCCTGTTCCGTCTATTGAAGATGTCTGGTATCAACTTCGTGGCAAACCCGTTAGTGAACATTCACTTACAGGGCCGTTTCGACGATTACCCGAAACGCCGCGGTGTAACGCGCGTTAAAGAGATGCTAGCAGCAAACATCAACGTTTGTTTTGGCCACGATGATGTGTTTGACCCATGGTACCCACTGGGCACAGCGAACATGCTTCAAGTTCTGCACATGGGACTGCATGTGACACAGGTTATGGGCTACGATCAAATCAACAACTCACTTGATTTGATCAGCAAGAACTCTGCTCGCACATTGAACATACAAGACAACTTCGGCATCGAAGAAGGTAAGCCAGGTAGCTTACTGATTCTTCCTGCTGACAATGGCTTTGATGCAGTGCGCCGCCAAGTACCAGTGCAGTACTCAATACGACACGGTAAGGTGATTGCAGAGACTCAACCAGCGAAAACAAAAATAAATTTAGATCAAACTGAAGATATCAACTTTAAGCGTTAATATCGTCTATACTAATGATCAAAAGGAAGCTGAGATGCTTCCTTTTGTTGTGTTGGACGAAGCGACAAAACTATCACTAAATCAGTGTAAATCTTGTACATTCGCACGGTATGACAAAAAAAGCACAAATTTCTTAAGCAATGCGTGTACATCTCAAAAGACTGTGTTAACATGCTCTCGCTCTGTTAGCCGGAGTTATTTAAGTTAGATGAATAGTAAAAAATTGACATGTAAAATCGTTACCCGTTTTTGTAAGTAGTTTTTCCTTATTTCTTAGCAATATTAAATAATTCAATTATCAGCGCATTGCATTAAATGCAATCAACAACTTAGAAAATTTATGAATAAGGGACAAATTATGTCTAACACAAATACTGGCACTGTAAAATGGTTTAACGAAGAGAAAGGTTTCGGTTTCATTTCTCAAGACAACGGCGGCGCTGACGTATTCGTACACTTCCGTGCAATCGTTTCTGAAGGCTTCAAAACTCTGAAAGAAGGCCAAAAGGTTTCTTTCGAAGTTGAAAACGGTCAAAAAGGCCTACAAGCAGCAAACGTTGTTGCTCAATAATTAGCTCTTATAGCTAAAAAGAATTTTAAAGCGCTGATTTTTATCGGCGCTTTTTTATGCCTGCTTATAAACATTTCCCCTCTCGATACAGGCTTTCCCCCGTAAACTCTGAACAAATGCAAATCACCAGCCAAGCGTCCTCAACCTAGACTTTCTCAGTTAAAGCTCAACGATCAATTTACGTCACTTTTTGTATGCACTTCCCTAAACAACACTTAATTCTCAGCAATCTTTTGATACTAACTCACGCTACGCCGAAAGTTTGATAAGCCCAAATATGGTTAAAGAACAATCCATTAGATTACACTTATGAATACGCAATCGATATTCATAATAAAAATGAGTTATTTATCCAACCCTCATCCACTAATCATATAATTTTTAAAGCAAAGACCTTCGAAATCCGCTAACCTTGTTCGCAAGTGGCTTAGTTGTTTTGGTATCTGCAGTAAAAATAATGAACAAAGACGAATTTCAGAAATCCACCGCAAATCTAAAAAAAGCGGTGCCTCTTATGATGAAGAACAGGGTGTCAACGACACCTGCAAATTACGCACTTTGGTACACCTATGTCGATAACGCTATTCCCCAGCTGACTCAAGACATGGATGGTGTTTTAGAACACTACGGTATTTGTCCTCCTGCCGTTGGTGAGCAGCTATACAACAATTATGTTGCCAGCAAATCCGAAACCAATATCAATGACCTTCGCGCTAATTTGGAACTGTTAGTTTCTGAAGTTTCCAATTCAATGAATGACACCCTGACCGACACCTCCGCTTTTTCTGACATGATCGATAAAAGCTTCGAGGACTTGGCTCGTGTTGATAATGAAAGCCTATCTATTGATGAAGTCATGTCCTTAGTTCGACAGCTGGTGTCTGAATCCCGTCATATTCGTCACTCTACTCAGTTTTTAAACTCTCAGCTAAACTCTGCAACCTCAGAGATCACCAAGCTAAAAACCCAGTTAGTAGAAGTTCAGAAAGATGCGCTTTTCGATAGTACAACCACACTCTATAACCGTCGCTCTTTCGACCGTGACATAGAAACCCTGTGTGAAGCACAACAATCTTTGTGTCTGATTCTTCTCGATATCGACCACTTTAAAAATTTCAACGACACCTATGGCCACTTGTTTGGCGATATGGTGCTTAAAGCGATCGCTCGCAAGCTGAAGTTAAGTTGCCGTGAAGGTATTTCTGCCTATCGATTTGGTGGTGAAGAGTTCGCGCTGATTGTGCCTAACAAGTCTTTGCGTATTGCTCGTCAACTCGCTGATACCAATCGTCGCTCTCTAGAAAAGCTGTCGATTAAAGATCGCCGCAGTGGTCAACAAGTCGGCAGTATCACTGCATCGTTTGGTGTCGCTGAACTTGAACCCGGCGAATCAGCTCAATCGCTGATTGAACGTGCTGATAAGCTACTTTATGAAGCGAAATCACTTGGCCGTAACCGAGTCATGCCTTTGTAAAACACACCAACAATGCTCTTATCGACATATTAGTCGGCTCGTATTGAGACTAGAAAGCCCCAAAGACATTATCTTCGGGGCTTTTTCTTTAGTTGTATAAATTACTTTAGCTAACTAGGATTCACCGTTAGATCTGGAAGCAATAATTCAAGCAGTAGTCTTCACCACTCTTTGCTCTGAACTCTTTATCTTCACTGCATGCCTTTGGTTTACCCTTTGCGTCACCTTGAATCAAACTGATCCAGTGGCGCATCGCTGCAATGGTCTCTTCACGCATTGTGGTTGTTGCTTCCATTGGTGATTGGCCAAACGTGGTGCATGATTCCAACTGAATATCATCAATTTCTACTAGCTCAATACAACCTGTCCCTTTGTGGCAACCAAACATCACCTCTAGGTGGCTGCCACTGCCATCTCGAAACAAGATAGAGTCTGGGTCGTTCTTCTCACCCATGTACGCTACAAACTGCTTAGGGTGCTTCAGACCGCTGTGCTGACCGTCTTTAAAGTAAGCCATAATATGGCGGTAATCGACTACGTAGCTGGTTACGTCTTGATGTGAGCCATTCTCTAGTGGGAATAGTCGATCAAGCAGCTGCTTTGCTTTCACTTGCTTTTCAGTTTGCTGATTAGCATTGATTGTCTCCACGGCAAAGACAGCTTCAGCGATAAATGGCTTTGATTGTTTTTGGATTTCTGTTTTATCGAATGTAAGCATATTCATAGTCTTTCCCTCTTGACCAGTCCGGTGATAACCACCGATTTCTACAGCAAAAATGTGTCCTAGAGCAATTATTCCAAACTAACGTTTAATTTATTTGTCATTTTGTGAATTGCTTAGTTTGTAGATTAGCGCTTTTTTACATACAATTTCACAACAAAAATTTTACAATGTGAATTTTACAAATATGGCCTTGTCAAAAAGTTTAGTTCGTCAGTCACATTTCCTAGGTACGAAAATACGTAACCTAAGAAAACGTAACCATTTAACGATGGAAGACCTGTCTGCGCGTTGTATTAGAATCGACCCAGAATGTGCTCCTTCCGTTTCTTACCTTTCAATGATTGAACGTGGAAAGCGGGTTCCGAGCATCGATATGCTGGAAGTGATTGCACAGGTCTTTCAGAAGAATCCGACGTGGTTCCTCGACGACGAATCTGAACAACAAGCCATTGCTCCTGATAAGGGGAATCGTGGTGGGATAAGTGGCATGGCGCTCGAGCCGAGCTTCCTATTCTCAAACGACATCCTGCAAATTGCGATTCCTGAGATGCTGTCACAAACGGGCATTTCAGGCCGCCAGTTTGCGCACCTCTTGATTCGAGCACACCAAGAGAGCAACCAGAACCACTTCCCTGACCTTGAGCGCGCTGCGGAAGAGGTAGGCTTAAAACGTCTTAACCTCAGCGTAGAAGACCTGATAGACATCGCTAGAAGCCTAGGAATCAACATCCGCTGGGTGACGCGCACGCCGCAAGACGTCGTCGATGAGCTCGGAATTAACGCTAAGCAGTTAGTGACCTCCTTCTTTGAGCCTCCCGGTACTATCTTCTTAAACGAGATTCTTAAAGAGTATCCAACTCGTCTGAAATACGACCTTTCGGTTTATATCGGTCATTGCATTCTGCACAGCAAAGAAGGCCTAAAGAGTGTGTTGTCGGTCGGTAACAACAACACGTGGGACGACAACCAGGTATCAGGCTCTTCACAGCTCAACTCCCAAGATATTCTTCAAGCATGGCGAGACTTTGAATCCAGCTTCTTTGCTGGCGCACTTCTGTGCCCGAAAGTCCCGTTTAGGCAGCTACTTGACCGCACTGGTTACGAAATCGACGTTCACAAAAGAGCAGGGGTTTCCCCCTCTGTTGCGATGCGTCGAATGACTGTAGTATCGCCCTACCCTCACTGGCACTACTTTGATGCTTATGGGCCGGGGAAACTCAAGGCGGTATATCGCGGGAACGGGATTCCGCTACCTTGGGGAAATATGAGAACGGTCGCTGACCCATGTCAACATTGGGCTGTGTTCCGTCGATTATCAGAACCTCGAGCGGGAAGCTCGGCTCAAATCTCCATTTTGAACGTGGGTGATGAGCCAAGAATCTACTGCTGTGAATCCATCAATATGACGGATCCTGCGGGTAACAATCGTGTGTTGTGTGCTGGTATAGATCTCAACCCTGCAATTGATGCTCAAGGCGGTAATTCAAGAGACATAGCAGAGCAGCTTAAAGCGTCATGCGTTAACAATGGTGGCTCTGTGGCAATTCCGCGTAACATCAAAAAAGATCTCACGACAATAGCCAAGATTCTAAATATAAATTGGATTGAACGTGGGATTGAGACAGAGGCGAGGCTTATCTGCTCCAGAGGTGGAGAATGCCCACGCCAACCAAGCTGTTACTCTAAGTGTGGTGAGTAAAAAAGTAATAACAAAAAATAGAACCTAAATTTCAGGCAAAAAAAAACCAATCACAATAAGGGTGATTGGTCATATATTTTGTGTGAACAAAAAAGGTTCACTAACAACGTCAGTTGGCTAGGTGACCCTCGGCTTAAGAAGGGTCACCATTACTAATGCAGCATGCGTGCCAACTTTTAAAACACGTATTTACTACGCATCTGGACACGTATTGGCCGGATATCCTTGTTTGTTTTGCAAACTGGAATTGCAAATTGCAAAATCCAACAAAAACGCTAGTGATTATGTTATTATTAATGAATAATTAAAGATTCATTACCCTTCCCAAAAATGTCATATTTCCCTTAGATTCAATCACTTTAAACAGCAATAACCCCCCCCCCCTAGCTTACTCAAGCTATACGGTTACTCAACATAAACAACACCCTAAACAACGCCCATAAAAAAACGCGAACATTGAGATTCAATATTCGCGCTTATTCGATTTCTATGACAGAAAGAACTTAACCCACGAGACGCCTTTTTATAAAGCGACTCATGTTCGTTGCTCTTTCAATATCTCAGAAAAGATTACTTCTGAGGAGCTGGCTTAGAACGGCTTCGAGACGGTTTGTTTGTAGAAGGTTTGTTGCTTGTCGGCTTATTTGACGACTTGCTTGGGCCGTAGCTACCGCCGTAACCAGACTTCTTAGGTTTGCCTGCAGGTTTACCCGCGTTGTTTGGCTTACCAATACCGTTAGATTTACCCGCACCGCTTGGTTTGCTCAGAGTGTTCTGAGCACCTGCGTTATTTGCAGCAGGTTTATTGCCCGCACTACCGCGTTTAAAGTTGCTGCCGTTGTTTCTTATTGATTTATCTTCAGTTGTCGCAGCTGAGTTGTTTTCAGCAGGTTTCTTACCAGATGTCGGCTTACGCTTTGGAGCCGAACCATTACCAGCTACATGACGCTTGTTCTTACCTGCTGGCTTGTGCCCGCGAGCGTTATCACCAGAGCGTTGACCATCAGCATGTTCACGTGGCTGTTTTGCTTTCTTCGGTTTCTTAGGCTTGATTGGACGTGAATCCAACCGAGACTCAGGTAACTTATTTACTGGAGAGAAACCTTCCAGTTCACGACGCTCTAGCACTTGTTGAATCAGGCGTTCAATACCGAACAGCTCACCCACTTCATCAGCACAAACCAATGAAATCGCTTTACCTACTTCACCTGCACGGCCAGTACGACCGATACGGTGTACATAGTCTTCTGATACATGAGGAAGATCGAAGTTAACTACTTGAGGCAGTTGCGGGATATCGATACCACGAGCGGCGATATCAGTTGCAACAAGTACTCGTACCTTACCTGTTTTGAAGTTCTCTAAGGCTTTAGTACGTGCACCTTGGCTCTTGTTACCATGGATAGGTGCAGCAGTGATGTCTTGCTCTTCAAGGAAGCGAGCAAGCTTGTTCGCACCGTGTTTCGTCTTGCTGAACACCAACACTTGTTGCCAATCGTTATCTTTGATTAGCTTCGCTAGCATTGCGCTCTTTTTCTTTTTGTCTACGGGGTAGATGCTTTGCTCAACCGTTTTTGCCGTCGAGTTTGCAGGGCTTACTGAAATCTCAACAGGATTGTTCACTAAGCCTTTCGCTAAACTGCGGATATCATCAGAGAACGTCGCTGAGAACAGTAGGTTCTGACGCTTCTTAGGCAAGAAAGCTAAGATCTTACGAATATCGCGGATGAAACCCATGTCTAGCATGCGGTCCGCTTCATCTAGCACTAGGATTTCTAGTTGGTCAAAACGCACTGCATTTTGGTTGTATAGGTCAAGTAGACGACCAGGTGTTGCCACCAACACGTCACTACCTTTACGCAGTTTTTGCATCTGAGGGTTAATCTTCACACCACCAAACACTACCGTCGAAGTCAGCGGTAAGTTAATACCGTACTTCACTACGCTGCCATTCACTTGCGCAGCAAGCTCACGAGTTGGCGTTAGCACGAGCGCACGAACTTGGTTCTGACGTACGCGAGTACCTTTCGATAACATTTCAAGAATAGGTAGCGTGAAGCCTGCAGTTTTACCTGTACCTGTTTGAGCAGCGGCCATAACATCTTTGCCCGTTAGGACAGCTGGCACGGCTTTCTCTTGTATTGGTGATGGCTTATCGTAACCTTGTGCTTCAATAGCTTTAAGGATCGGTTCAGAAAGGCCAAGGGAGGTAAAACTCATAGATTATTTTCTCAGTTGAATAACATTTAGTATGAGCAACACGTTAAAAAGTGCGTTGCTTCAGCTTTTGCTCATCAAATACATTGATACGGAGCAAAGCGCGGTATTCTGAGGCTTTTCCCCCCATTCAGCAACTAAATTCTAATCGCAGCTAAAATTCAACCTAGATAACTTGTCGCTTCTGTTCGTACATTTTTTCATCAGCGGCTTTCAAGAGCGCATCGACATCATTGTAGTTACTATTGTGAATAACCCAACCCACACTGATTCTGAGATAAATAGAGTGCGCTTCGTACACAACTGGCGCCGAGCATATCGCCTTTCGTAGTTTAGTCACGATTGAAGATACGTGTTGATCATCGATGATGCGCGGCAACAAGACCAAGAACTCATCACCGCCTATCCTTGCAACGATATCTGAAACACGCAGCTCACTTCTTATGCGGTTAGCACACTCAATCAATACCTGATCGCCTGCCGCGTGACCATAAGTGTCGTTGATTGCTTTAAACCCATCGAGGTCGATATTTACAACGGCAAAGGTTCTCGCTCTCTGTTTTTGAGTGGGTTTGAAGGCCTGTTTGAGGCTATACATGAAGTATCGACGATTCGGTAACATCGTTAGCTCATCATGCATAGAGCGGCTATCTGCAATCCGGTACAGACGATAAATAGTAAAGAAGGCAAACGCCAACACTAATATAATGGAGTAGCCTACCAGCCTTACCGCTTGGATTCGATACCAAGGCTCATCCATCAATACATGTTCGTTACCGGAGAGAGCAAGGTACCACCCCCCGTATGGGAAACTCACCTGTTCAGTGGCGAACGCATTATCGAACACATCCTGAGTGCCATAAAAGACAGCGCCATCTTTCCCTGAACTGTTTGCACCACGAATTGCTAATTCATACTTGTTCTCTATCTTGCCGATTCCAACATCTTCAAACAGCTCATCTAAACCGATAACAGCACTGGAGACACCCCAGTAATCTTGATTGAAAGGCGGGTCTCGGAAGATCGGAGTGCGTGCAATGAGGGCTTGTCCACCTTGAAACAGCTCAAAAGGACCGGCAATAAAGGTGTTGCCAAGATTACGGGCTATCTCAACAGACTCCCATTGATTTGGGTGATCACGATAATTAATACCGAGAATCTGCTCATTACCTTCCATCGGGTAAACAAAGTTTAGAATGTCGTCTTTGGCGAGTCCGATAAGTCGAATATGGAAGCCATCTTGAATGATATTCTCAGCAATCTTATCCCAATTTTTCACCTCACCATCGGGGTTGATGGTCACTAAGGTCGAGAAATTATTGAGGATATACATATCTGACACGATCGCGGCTTCAATCCGAGAACGAATAATGGATAGTTGCTTTTTTGCCTCTGAATACGATTCGTTTTTAAGAAAAGTTAATTGCTTGGCATGAAAGAACTCAATTGCGCTTACTATCGCAAGGAAAAAAAGAAAAGATACTACTCTGGCAGACCACTGCTTGCTAGAACCACTTGGCATTTACGAACCTCTAACACTATTGTTCTATATACTGCCTTATAACGGCTCATTTCTGGCTTATTGCCCCAGTATGCCGCTAAGTCATTAAAAATCCATACTGACGTCGACTATCTATCAAATATTGAGTGATCCATCACTTCAAACTTCTTTACTAAACGAATGGTTTAATCAAAAAGGGTTAGTGAACCTTATAAAGCTTACATTGTATTGACTCAACGCTTACATTGAAGGATTCATCAATGTTATTTTACATAGACTAATAATCAGCTTGGTACCTCACGACATGAAGTTAAAAACTATCACACTGTGTACATTGCTATCAGCCTCGGTTGCCGTTCACGCACAAGAAAACGTTCAAGCGCCAACCGCAGTGAACGTTCAATCCCAAGCAGATTCGCTCAATTCTCAAGAACAATCTTTCAAGCAATCTGCAGACCTAATTCGCACCACCTACGAAAGCCAGCTTTACACCCTGCCTGCATTCAAAGAAGGTCACTACGGGCTGCGCATGTATCGTCAAACATTAGACGATAAGTATTCAGCGGCGGTGTGGAGCGACATGGCTCGAGTGGCAAGCAAGCTCAGCACCCTGTCGAATGACGTTCAAACCATGGAACAAATCGTACTCTACTCAGAGAAGCGAGTTGCATCTTATATTGGTGATAACGATGAGCGCAGTATTCGACGCTACAACATCACCAAGCACATGCCTGAATACCTTTACCTTGGTGTTGACCTTCTAGGCTCTATGGCTCGTGCTAACGAATACGGTTTAGAACACAAGAACGATGCCAAGCTACGCGAAATCATTCGTCGCTATGACTTCTCACGATACGTGACCAATGAAGACATGGTGAAAGCGTGGGCCGCTCAATTAGCGAATCAGGTTTACTGGTTGCGCCAACTGGGTGAGCAGGATGTCGTTGATGAGTTTGTCGATACCTTCAAAAAAGCGTATCCAGACGATAAAGACAAAAAACTCTCAAGCCAGCAATTCGGCAATAAGATCTATGGTATGACACACGTCATCTTCGGCGACTCAGAATATTACCAACATCAAGTAAGCGAACAAGACCATCAATGGATCTACGATTACTTTAGAGAAAACATCGATACGATTCTGCTGCGTGCGAAAGAAGATGTGATTGCTGAGGTTGGATTAACCTTCTTATTGGCAGGTTTAGAAGATGACCCAGTTCTAGAGAAAACTCGACTCGCGATTCAAGCTTCAATCGATGAGAAACAAGGCATGATCCCTTCAATTACTGGCGATTTTGACCTTGAGTACGGTGAACACCGCAACGTATTAGCAATCATGCTACTCGATTGGCAGCAAGTGAATGAAGCGCCGACTTATGAAGGCAACCCTAAGGTGTTTACTAACATCCCTTACGGACTCATTAAAAACCAACCACCGAAGAACTAGCAACATACCTAGCCTAGGTTCATCATAGAACCCAAAAAGCCTCATACCTTTCAAGGCTGCGGCTTTTTGCTGTTTACTACGTCAGTACTCGTATCAAAAGTTGTTAATATCAAAACCTGCGTAAAGATAAAAACAAAGACGACATCAAGCTCCTGACACGGCTTTGTTCATCACTATCGTAAAATCCCCTTCTGCGTAGCCCTCCGTTAAAGAGACATCATCGCAGAGCGTTTTACAGAAACGATAGACACCTTGAGGGTGATAACTCATCAAGGTATTACGCGAAGGATACTGGCTTGAGTTGAGAAGATTAAAAATCACCGTCTGATTCGCCAGTTCATACATGCGAGTAATCATGTTTGTCAGATAATCAGAATCACGAGAGATGTAGTTCAGTGAACCACTAGCGATGACAATGTCGTGCGCCTCAAGGTTCATTTTGCTCATATCACCCGCCAAAAACTGACAACGATCTTCTGTGTAGTTTTGCTTCGCCTTCTTAAGAAAGCCTACGTGTTGGTCAACGCCGGTATAAGATTGAATACGATAGATGCTGTCGAGCAGTTCAAACAGCTCGCCATAGCCGCAACCCAAATCTAAAACACTCTTCTTTTCGAAGTCCGCCGCACGAGCGATTACTTCAAAGCGACACAATTGACTCTCTTCGCTAGTCCAACCTAAAGCTTTAGCCTTGTCGCCATTCGAGCGGTTAGTCTGTTTTCGATGATAGCGATACACCTTCCAACGATCGAGCCAGTGCATTACGAGAAATCCACCCACACTTCACGACCTCCAGCCAGCTCTTGGTTATGGTATTGCCATTGATATTGCGCGAGCAGCTTTTCGGTGAGCTCTAACCCTAGACCAAAGCCCAAATGATTGTCTTCTATCGTGCCGCCAGTATTGTGATTAACAATGGTGACTTTCGAGCCTACCTGAACGATGACCACGGTACCGCTCCCTGTGTGTTGGAAAGCATTGCGAATCAAATTGGTCAGCACGATGCGAGTGAGTCCGACTGGCAACTGACATTGTGTGTCGTCGCTTTCAAGATTCACAGCCACGGCTTTGCCATTCAATAGATAGCTTAAATCGTGGTTTATTTGTTGCAGCAGTTCGCCGAGATGTACGTTTTCCAGAGGCAGATCTTTGTCTTGTTGTCGGGTAAGCCACAACAAGGTTTCTGTCAGATCTGTCATGGTGAAACCCGCGCGCTTGATTCGATCAATGACTTCAAGCTGCTTTTCTGGGCTCTTACCCTTTTGAATCAGCTTCTCTAGCAGTTCACTATTTGTTCTTGTGACCGCAATAGGAGTACGTAATTCGTGGCTCGCGTAACCCAAAAATTTCTGCTCTCGTTCTAAGCTGTTTTGAACCGAACTCAAACTATCACGAATGATGTTAGCCAAGGTGTTCAGTTCACTAAAGTGAAAATCTGGTGTCGGTTCATTGAGGTTATCTTTATCTAGCGATTTGGCCCAGTTCTTTAGCTGCTCAACAGGCGATGCCACCTTACGTAACACCAAAACCAAGATAACGAAAAACAATACAATCGCACCCAGTGCGGTCAAAAAAATCGTGATAAAGTGCGGAAGCCCTTCGTCATTAATGAAAGGGTCATGTTTTTGAGCAAACACCGCAGAAACATAACGAACTTCATTACCTTTCATCACCTTCATGGCGAAATAGCCTTTCTCCGGAGGTGAGAATATAGATTTGCCAATGATTATTTTGGTCATTCGGTTGAATTGCAGTTCGTTCTGGTTGAGGTTGTTCTGAATACTTTGTGGCAAGTCGCTCCATTGGGTCGCCACCGTAAATTCTTGATTGGTCATAGGCTTGCCTGCCTTCACCGCATCTTGTTGCGCTTGGGCAATCATAGAGCCACGCATAGCGATATCCATCCCCGAGACAAAGTAGTTTACGCTCAACGCAGAAAGAACCAGAATCGTCGTGACACCTGTAACCAGAATCGCCAACAAAACGTAGATCCTTAGGCTTGGTCTGATCTTCATGCTTGTCGTAACTCCTTAATCGCAAAACCTTTACCCGCAATGGTATGCAGCAGCTTATTGTCTTGTTCCGCATCCACTTGTTTACGCAGATTGAAGATATGCACTTTTAAGCTGTTACTGTCTGGTTGATCGTCGCCCCACACGCCCTGCATGATGGTCTCGCGAGAAACAGGATTAGGGCTAGAACGCATCAAGATTTCCAGTATTTTGAGTGCGGTAGGCGAAAGCTTTAAAGGGGAATTATCACGATAGGCTTGATGCTGTTTGAGATCGATTTCCAAATCGCTTACCGACAAGCGGCGAACCTGACCACTGCGTCGCTTCGCCAGCACTTGTACTCGAACAATCAACTCTTCCATTGCAAAAGGTTTCACTAGGTAATCATCGGCCCCTTTTGAAAAGCCTGTCAGCTTATCATCAAGCGTATCACGTGCCGTCAGCATCAAAACGGGTGTATCAATGCCCTGCGATCTGAGATTCTCGCACACCTGTAAGCCGTTCATTTTAGGCAAATTGAGATCGAGAATGACCGCGTCATATCGGTTTGCTTCGATGAGGTTGAGTCCAGCTAAACCATTCGCTGCATGATCGCACTGGATATCTTCTAAATCGAGGTAATCAATAACCGCAGTGGCTAAATCGAGGTCGTCTTCAACCAAAAGCAATTGAAGCTTATCTGTGAGTTTATTAGTGACGGATTCTGCCATCGTGAAGACCTCTATTGTTAGTTGTAGTGTAGCTTTGTAGTGATCTTTAATATCTTGTTCGGTAATGAACCTAGACCGAAGTTGCTGAGGCTCGCTCGGCAATCATCAGCCTAGATATCATCATTAGCTTAGCTATTGTTAAGCCGTTTGTTCAGCGCCTTTGACTCGATTTGTGACTTTAAGAATCAGAGACTTAATCTCACACTGAATCATTAACAATGCTGGCGTTAGAATCAGTGTAATAAACGTCGCAAACAAAATACCGTAGCCTAGCGCCGCTGCCGCAGGGATCAGGAACTGAGCCTGCAGAGACGTTTCACTTAATAGTGGCGTCAAACCTGCGAACGTGGTGACCGATGTGAGTAACACGGCTCTTAGTCGACCAGAACACGCTTCAACAATCGCATCGTGAACCGACTTACCTTTCTCTTTGATTAGCTCGTTAAAACGAGAAACCAACAACAAGCTGTCGTTCACCACCACACCGCTCAACGCAAGGATACCGTTTAACGATAGGATACTGATTGTTAAGTCATTCCACCAGTGCCCTAAGATTGCCCCAACAATGCCAAATGGAATCGCTGTCATGATGATCACAGGTTGAATGTAAGACTTCAGCGGGATAGCAAGCAGCGTATAAATCGCTATCATGGCAAGTATGAACATACTCATCATTGAACTAGCCGTCTCTTCTTGTTCTTCCGTTTCGCCAGCAAAGTCGACCGTTAATCCCGGGTATTGCGCTTCTAAATCGGGTACTAATGTGTCTTGCAACTGATGAACAAGCTCAGCAGGTGCAACCACGTCTTTATCTAATACTGCACTGATGTACACCGCTCGTTGGCTATCAATACGTGTGATCTCTGATACTTGGTAATCAGAATATACTTCAGCCACGGTGCTCAAAGGCACCACGGTACCGTCGTTGGTTCTCACGCTCGATTGCTTGATATCCGCAATGGTTTGGCGATCCGATTCTGGGTAGCGCACACGGACTTTTACCTCATCCTTACCACGTTGGAACTGCTGAACAATATCACCACCAAACGCTTGCAATACTTGCTGTGAAAGACTTGCAGTATCAAAGCCTAACGCACGGCCTTGCTGTGTTAATTCAAAACGATACTGAGGCTCACCAAGATCCAAGTTATGGTCAATACCACTCACACCTTCAATCGCTTGCAGCTTGGTTAAGAACTCATTACCCGCCGCAGTCACTGATTCTTCGTTCCACGCTTTCAATTCTACTTTGAAGTTGTCGACCATCTCCATTTTAGACAAGACTTTGAGCTTCTTAACCCCTTCCATCTGGCCCACAGTCTCTTGCCAAGCATCAGCAAACTCATTCGATGTGTAGACACTGTCGCTGTCCAATTCAATTTTAACTTGACCAGAGTCATCAGCATCCGCGATAACTTGAAGACTCAGCAGTTCAGATGCTTCATCTTGAGCACCGTATTGCGCTCTCAGAGTTTCATCCGTTTGGGTTGCCGCCGCTTCAAGCACCAACAAGTTTTGTTGTGTTTGACCAAAGCTCGCATCGTTTTGCATCGACATATCGGCAGTTACCGTATCGCCCGGCATATCAGGGAAGAACGCTACACGAACCGCCCCCGTCATTGGTAACCCAGCAACTAAAATAAGCAATGACAAGAAAACCATCACTACCGCATAACGCAGTTTCAACGCCCATTCAATTACGGGGCAGTAGATACGCTTATTAAACCAACCTAGCCCAGTATCGGCAGCATGTTGAACGCGAGCCCACAGCCCCTTCTTCTCACTACGCTTAGTATTAATATGAGCAAGGTGCGATGGCAGAATGAACTTAGACTCAACTAAAGACAGCAACAAACAGATAGTCACGACCGTGCCGAATTGAGCGTAAATTTGCCCCATTTTACCGTCAACATTCGCTAACGCTAAGAAGGCAACAACTGTCGTTAACACACCAAATATAGTTGGTGATGCCACCTTCATGGTGCCTCGTATAGTACTGCCTATCGAATCGCCTTCTTCTTTGCGCGTGGAATAGATACTTTCCCCAACCACCACCGCATCATCGACTACTATCCCGAGCGCCATAATGAAACCAAAGGTGGTCATTTCATTGATGGTTAACCCCATGAAGGTATCTGTCATGAAGAACATGGTGCCAAAAAAGACAAACGGTAAGCCAGCTGCTACCCAGAAAGCGACACGCACGTTTAAGAATACCGCTAACACCATGAACACCAATGCAATACCGGTGAGCGCGTTCTTCATCAATAGGCTTAAGCGGTCTTTGATCATGGTACTTTTGTCGTACCAAGTTTCGATTTCGACATCGCTCGGCAGCATGTTGCTGTTTTCCCAGCGTTCTACCACTTTCTCTGCTTGTTCAACAATGCTGACGACGTCTCCGTATTCATCCATCACGATCTGAATTGCCATCGCATTCTGTTGGTTATAGCGAGACAGCATGAAAGTGTCGTCGGCAAACATGTCTTCTACATTGGCAATATCACCCAAGGTAATTTGCGTACCGTCAGTCGTCGTCATCACCGGAATCGCATTGAAATCTTGGATCTCATACGCCTGTTCAGAAACCTTCAAACGAACCGTTTTTTCGCCATTGCGAAGGCTAGTCGAGATAGCCGCAGAAGATTCCGCATTGATCGCTTCAGAAACGTCAGTCAGAGTTAAGCCGTAAGCCTGTAGCTTGTTCTCATCAACCTCAACCGAGATCATAGGATCGGCTTTGGCTTTGATTTCCAAATCACGAATGGATGACTGGCTCAGTAGATCTGATTTCAATTGCTCGGCTAAGCTCTGCAGCGTTGCTCTGTCTGCATCCCCATAAAGCTGTACCCATAAGGCATGATCTTGCATGCGAGCTTTATCAATCACAGGATTATCAGCGCCAGAAGGCAGGTTATTGATCGCATCTACCTTGGTTTTTACGTCGGCTAATAGGGTATCAAGATCGTAAGTGCTGGTTTTTTCGATCGAAACATGGCTGCCATTCGCATCAGACGTTGACGTAATACGCTTAATGCCCGGTACGGTTTCTAACGCATCTTCAATCTTAATCGCTAGGCCTTCTTCCGCCTGAATAGGGTCACCACTGTCATAGGTCACAGATACAGTTACCACATCGGGTTCAAGGCTTGGAAATGCTTCTTTACGTAGCGTGTTAAGCGATAAAAGACCGATGATGATCACGCCCACTAACAACAAATTCGCCGCTACAGAGTTATTCGCGAACCATGCGATTGCGCCAGTGTGTGGTTTAGTTGGCTTCTGGTTACTGTCCGCTTGGTTATTCGGTTTCAACTCATGAGACATGACTAACCCTCCGCCTTAGCCAGAACGACCATGCCCGCTTTAAAGCTGCTTAACGGACGCTTAACCACTTGTACACTGTCACCAATTTCCACGCCCAGTTTGGTAGGGTCGATATAAATCAAACCACCCTTTTCAAATTCAACATTCGCGTTTGATTTCGAAAGTTGACCGCTATCATCCACAAACCACAGGTCACCTTGTTGCGAAAGTGCAGAAGCCGGAAGCTCCCACAATTGAGTTAGTTGCTTACCCGAGATCGTTGCTTGCACGAACGTGCCTGGATAAAGATCTTTCTCTTGCTCCAAAGGATTATCGACTTTAACGATCAATGAACGTTGACGCGTGTCTTGTTGTAAATGCTGCTCTACTCGCTCAACATAACCTTGCCATTGGAATTGACCATCAGAACTCGATAGAGTCACTGGCCACGGCTGCTCTTTCAGTTGGGTGTTATCGCTGTTGGGTAGGCTCAACCATTGGCTTTCAGAAAGGGGGACAGAAACTTCAACCTCATCAACGCTGTATAACGTGGCTATCTGAGCGCCCGTTTGTGCGTAGCTTCCCGGTTGAACATCACGGCTCACGACCAACGAATCAAAAGGGGCAACCAAGGTTGTTTTTTCGAGGTCTTGCTCAGCCTTTACCAACTCTAGCTTGGCGTTCTCCAAGGCTGCTGTTACTTGTGCCAGTTGTGGCTCACGTAATACTAAAGGTGAATCCGGCTCGCCAGACAAACCAGAACGTTGCCATTCAGACTTAGCTTGTTCGCCTTGCCTCTGTTCTTCCAATAAATCCAGTTGAGCTTGAGCAACATTCGCCTTCGCTTGGGTTACCGCTTGTTGGTAACTGGTCGAATCGATATTAGCGATCACTTCACCTTGGCCAATCACTTGCCCAGTTTCAAACTGCGAGCTGATTGTCTCTACTCGACCACCAACTTCCGTCGAAAACATCAGCTCATAACGCGACTTCGCTTCTCCGTACCCCACCACTTCTGCTTGGTAGTCACCGAGAGTGACAAGTACCACAGACACTTGCTGTTGTTGTGAAGCTGGCAAGGTCGTCGTATCAATAGACTTGGTTTGAATAGGCGTAGCTTGAGGCTCTGAAACCGTTAGTTCATTCGTCTTTTTAGGAGCAGGAGCCACTTGTGAACCATTGTAAGCAAGGGCAGCAAAAATGCTTGAACCAGCAACTAAGGTGATTGCAATTGTGATGGTGTTCAGTTTCATGAAGATACTCCCAAGCCCAGAGCTAGGCCTAAATCAATTCGGTTTACGAGACGGTTATAAATGGTTTGTGTTAACTGCGCTTCAAGGTCATAGGTTTGCTGCTGAACAGTAAGTAGATCAAAAATGTCGACCAAGCCCTGACGGTATTTCTCTTCATAGCTAGTGAAGCTGCGTTGTGCGCTTACCAAGGCGTTCGTTAGGTGTTGCTGTTGAAGCGTTAATGAGGACTCTTGCCCCATTGCGTTTTCCACTTCATTCACCGCATTGAGCAGTGTTTCTTGGTAAGCCCAGTAGCTGGTTTCTGTGGTTAGGTCAGCAATTTCTGCCTGCGCTTTTAGCTTGCCACCTTGAAACAGTGGTGCTGACACTTGGCCAAGCGCACTCCACAAAGGCCCGGTAAGCAGAGCTTCGCTCGGAGAATCCGCCATATCGGTTAGGCTGGCAGATAAGCTGATAGATGGCAGCATCGCTTTGTACGCCGCGTCAGCACGCAATGTTTCTGCTTCGATATTAAAGAAAGCGGCTTGAAGATCGGGACGACCTGCTAGATCTTGTGTCGGCATGTTTTCTAGCGGATTAATGATGGTTGGGAATGAACCGAGCTCAGCAAGGGATAGCTCATCAGACTCACCACTCCATTGCCCTGTTAACAAAACCAACTCACGTCGACTTTGTGCAAGCTGCTCACGGTAATCAGCTAAGGTTGCTTGAGTCGATGCGCTGCTGGTTTTTGCATTATCTAGATCTTCAAGGCTACCTAGCCCTGCTCGATAACGTTCTAAAACAAGTTCTTCATTGTTTTCTAGAATCACCAAACGCTGCGTTTCAATATCAACAAGCTGTTGCTTCAAACTGATATCAAGCCAACCTCTCATCACACTCGCGACCAAAAGATCTTGAGCGCCCTGAAGGTTAGCCTGAGACGTCGCAATGTCTTTCAAAGCAGCGTTGTTTGTGTCTGCAAGCTTCTGCCATAGATCGAGCTCCCAACCAACCGTGACATCAGTGGTGTAGGTTTCAGTAGTGCTTGAGCCGTTAGTGCCTTCGTCAGCTTGACCAGAAAAGCTCGCATCGACGGTTGGTAAGCGATCACCTGAAGTTACACCTTGCTGCGCATAAGCTATTTTGAGTGCTGTAATGCTTTGTTGGAGGCTTGGGCTGTTCTGCAGAGCGCGCTCGATATAGAGATCGAGCTCCGGTGCATTCACTAAATCGGTCAGTTGTAGGTTTTCCGCGTCTCGATCTTGTTGAGTCGACGCTTGATCACTAGAAGCCTGTTGAATCAGCTCTGCGAGTAAGCTTTGTTGTGTCTGATTAGTGCTTTGCTCAGCGAGTGAAACATAGTCGGCCTGACTGGTTGTCGTGCAACCCATCAATCCGATTAGAGCAAGTGAAATAAGGGAATGTTTTAAAGGAAGATTCAATTTCATCTTCTTGTCTCCTGTAAGAATGGAGACAAGATAACGAGCTGGGGGTTAAGAGAGGGTTAAGGCGAACGTTAACCCCAAAAGAAAATACAAAAAGCGTACGTTTAAACTTCAGCTTTACGCTTCTGACTTGCTTGAAAAGAGCCCACCGATTTTATAACCGATCGCATAGCAAACCACGGCGACAGTAACAAACACCAATGCCGAGAAGAAATACGCTACAGACGCTGCGACACCAGCCCCCCACACCACGCTGAACACCAAACCGAGATAAGCCTCTTTTGGCCACTGGTAGATAGGAAACTGAGCGCCGCCAGCAATTAGGTAAACCATCGCAAACAAGCCAATGAAGGTAACAATAAGACCGATGAGAACGCGAATGTTCATGGAGAGACCCTTGATTAATTTAGCTTGGTTGCCATTGTTCCTAATCGAAAGCGGATATGCTTAGTCGGAACCGAATATTCTCAATCGAAATCGAATGTTATTAATCGCAACCTGATGATATTCAAGTATATCGGATAAAAGGAACTGGCTCTATTACTCTTCCGAGTGAGCTTTTACTCACGATAGACAAATCACAGTCGACGGCCAAAACCTGATTTCGCCTGATTAACAGGCACAAAAAAGCGGACACCCTCCTTACGTTAACTCCGTAAGTAAAGTGTCCGCTTTAACTGAATATAGCTTAAAGCAGGATGAAAATACCCGCTAAGCATGCACTCATTAGGTTTGCTAGCGTACCAGCAGCTACAGCTTTCAAACCTAAGTTTGCAACTTCAGCACGGCGCTCTGGTGCCATAACACCGATTGAACCTAACTGAATCGCGATAGAACCAATGTTAGCAAAGCCACATAGAGCAAAAGTCACGATCACTTGGCTGTGTTCAGATAACAGAGCTTTGTTCTCAACGAAGTCGATGAAAGCAACAAACTCGTTCATAACGATCTTCTGACCGATGTAAGAACCCGCCATCAATACTTCGTCACTTGGGATACCGATCAGCCATGCAAGAGGCGAGAACAGGTAACCAAAGATAGCTTGTAGCGTAATACCCGCAAAACCGAACGTTTCACCTAGGCTTTCTAGGCCAGTGTTGACCATCGCAATCACACTCACGAATGCAACCAACATAGTACCAACCGCTACCGCAACCTTCATACCGTTCATCGCGCCGCTTGCCAATGCATCAATCACGTTGCTTTGGTCAGCTTTATCTAGTTCGATATGGTCGTAATCACTTGGTGTGCTGCGCTCAGGAACAATGATCTTCGCCATTAACAGACTGCCCGGAGCCGCCATAAAGCTTGCAGCGATAAGGTATTTAAGCTCAACACCAAGGCCAGCATAACCACCAAGTACACTACCCGCTACCGACGCCATACCACCTGCCATTACAGCAAACAGTTCCGAACGAGTCATAGACTTTAAAAAGGGACGAATAAGAAGAGGAGACTCACCCTGAGAAAGGAAGATGTTACCTGTAGCAACCAGAGATTCAGCTTTACTTGTACCCAGCAGTTTTTGCACCGCTCCGCCCAAGATTTGAATCACTTTTTGCATGACGCCTAAGTAATAAAGCGCAGAAATCAAAGCACTGAAGAAGATAATGATTGGAAGCACGCGAACCGCGAAAATGAAGCCTTCAGTAGCAAGGTCACCGAAAAGGAATGCGATACCAACGTCTGCAAAACCAAGCAGGCTAGAAACACCATTACTTAGGCTTGTTAGCGCCAATTGTCCCCATGGGAAATACAATACTAAGGCTGCAAAACCGATTTGAAGTAATAGTGCACGAGAGACCGTTTTCCAGTTAATTGAAGAACGACTTTCAGATAACAGGTACGCGCAAGCAATCAGTGCAAGAACACCGACAAAACCAAATAGAATATTCATAATGTGTCCTAGTAATCCTTAAAGAGTGAACATGAGCCAAGCAAATGACATCAAAGGAAAAGGACAAAGAACCGCAAGCAAAACGCTACGCGATGAAGGAGCTAACAGGGTTAGCGAATGTAACAACGAGTTGTTCATGTAAAAAATCACCTTATACAAGCAGTGGAACGTAGCTGGTCCGGTCCGTGGGGTCATTCACATATCCATGTGACGGCTTGTATTGGCTAAGCACCGGCTTAAAACCGGAAGAGAAGTATAAATAGTTAAATGAGACTTTCATCACATTTTTTAACGCAAACGATCGCGCGGTCATAAAGCGTACAAATCGAACTACTTCTCGCAATAATTAATTTTTCCAGCAAGAAATAATGCAAAAAAACCATCATTAAAATAAAAAGCCACAGAGTGTGGCTTTTTCAAAATATGAGATCAAAGTGGGAATAACTAGTTTAGCAGGGCACTTTTCACTTCAGCATCTCGGAATATCTCTTCAAAACGCTGTTTGTAGATCAGTTGCATCTCATTGATGATTGCACCACCATCAGGTACATCATTCTCGCCTTGGAAATTTTTGCTGAGTAGCTTATTACCAGCTTCATCATAGATAATCACATTAACGTTGTACCAAGAGTTATCCGTAAATGCGTGGAAGTCATACTTCCACTCATTCAAGACAAACATCATCGATTTGTTGTCGAATGCTTTCATCTGCTCAGCAACCTTGGTGATATCCTCTTCAGGCGTCGTCTCAACCGACTCAACAGCTACTTGCTGTTTTTTCAAGCCTGCGACCAATCTGTCAGTCAAAAATTGAGACATTGGCTGCTGTGTCGCCGTGTTGTAGGTATAAGGAATACCTAACGAACTGCGAATAATTCCCTCAAATTTTGGCTCTTTATCATGATCGAGAACGTATGGTCTCTTATCGATTACAGCGACGGTCAACGCTTTTTCCTGTGGAACTTCATTGAGTTGAGGCGCACTTTGTTCTGCTGTTAATACAGTTGCACAACCAGAAAGCCCTAACGATACTGCAGCGAGCAGTAAACTGACGAGTTTTTTCATAGATTTACCTATCTTATTGTTTTGAATAGGCTGTTCTAACAAAAATCGACTTAATGAGTAAACATTCATAAAATCAATATTTTACATAATTGTTATTTATATAAATTCGCTCACACATCGGGTTAAATTTATTGAGTCATCAGTCAATAACAAGGGTTTGTAACGGAACGTTATGAAATGAACAGATTATGTTCAAGCTATCAAGCAAAAGCACAAGGACATCGGCGCGTACTATGTTCTGGCACCAAAAATTGCGATGCCTCATGCTCGCCCTGAAGATGGTGTGAACGAAGCATCACTGCAAGTAACGGTATTCAAAAAGGGTGTTGATTTAGAGTCAGAAGACAACGGTGACGTTTACCTTTCGATTACTCTGGCGGCGATGGACTCAGATAGCCACATCCATACGATTATGGCGCTATCAGAGTTGTTCCAAAATGATAATGACATTGATGCCATCATCGCAGCGGAAACTGAGCAAGCGATCATCGAGATCTTAAAGCGATACTAATCTCGATCTAAAAATCCTGATAAGCCCCCATTAAAAAAAGCGATAGCCTCGGCTATCGCTTTTCTGTTTCTGGTGTTTAGTCATTTCGACCGAGTATGAGTTTAGGCGTCACACCTCGAAAGCATTCAGTGGCGTTAAAACGCGTACATTCGTTTGTCTGTCGATAATTCAAAGCAATATTGCGCGTGTTTATTAAGGCACTCAAACACTTCTCGATCCAACTTAAAGTTATCAACGTGGTCCCTCAAAATAGCGAGAGTCTCTTCTAACGTCATGCCTCCACGATAAGGTCGAGACTGAGTTAGCGCTTGAAACACATCCACCACAGCAACAATTCGACTGGGTTGATCCAACTCTTCCGCCGTTTTTCCCATTGGGTAACCCGAACCATCTAACCTTTCATGATGATCAGATGCCCACTGACAAACCTGAGGTGAACTGAACAACTCCTGCAATGCGAATCGAGTGTCCGTTGCATGGCGTTTAATACAGCAATACTCTTCTTCAGTGAGTAAATCCGGCTTATGCAGAATGTCATTAGGAGTTTGCAGTTTACCGATATCATGGACTAACCCAGCCAGATAGAGTTTGCGCTGAGTGGTGTAGGAATAACCCAGCTGTTTGGCGAGGTATTCTGAAAGCTGCCCAACCTTTAAAGAGTGCTTAAAGGTAAACGAACTTTTGGTATCAACAACATTGGCGATAAACTCGGCAAAGGCCACCGTCTCATCCAGCGACATTTGCTGGGAGAAAAATGGCACAGGTTCAAAGTTATCCCTCATGTTCTCGATGTATGGAATCTCCATAGAAAACCAGAAGTCATCCAAATCAACCAACTCGCACATGTGTTGCACAAGGTTGGTTTCGAACATCTCATCCGCTTGTTCAGTCAAACGTTCAATGATGCTCGCTTTGCCATCTGGTGTTAGGTTTCCATAACGATCAGAAGAGGTTATGCCGTATAGATAATCGACTCTATCGGCAAGCATCACGATGGCAGCTAGTTCTCTTTCTAACTCGCTGATATGAATAGCCCTTAGCTCAGACCACGGAGTATGGTGATAAAGAACCGGCTTAGCAAATATAGAAAGAACTGGGCACTCTTTTAAGATTTGGTAGCCCTTTTGACAATGGTGATAGCTTGAGTCAGGTACAAACCCAGACGTTAAACTGAGCTGTTCATCAATTTGCGAGACACCACAGTCGTGAATCAAGCCTAACGAAAACGCGAGCTGCGCTTGCTCTTCTTCCCACCCCACACTCAGAGCACATCGATACGCGATATAGCCCACTCTCTGTCCATGATTTTTACTTTCGAAACCGACGTTATCAAGCGCCTTAGCAATACCGAATAGAGCCTTCCTTAAGTCCACGGTCACGTCCTGGCAATGTTGATTCATTATTTAAGCCTAGCATTTTTATATTTTTTATATATTTAGGCCGCTAATACTAATGCATAGCTAATGATTATATACACAACTATTGTAAGGTTTAATGAGTTTCGTGATAGAACCAATGTATCACGAAAAATCCGTGCTACAAATGGTTGCATATTAAAAATCATGCGACATTATAGCCTGCCGACTAAGATTCGCTTAAATAAGCAGCCATAAGAAAAGGAAAAACATGTTTAAAACGGTTATCGACAACGAACTCTCCATCGCATTGGTTGAAGAGAGCTTCGCTTCTCACTACGCGGAAATCTCACAAAGCCAGAATGAGTACCTAAGTCAATGGCTCGTGTGGCCGCCACATTGTAAAACCGAGCAAGACTTTAGGATCTTCATCCAACGCTCGCTACACGATTATGCGGAAGGGAAAAGCATGACCTGTGCGATCGTGTATCAAGACAAGGTCGTCGGTAACTGCAGTTTCAATACTATTGATCATGATAAGCAAAAGGTGACGATAGGTTATTGGTTATCTGAGACATACCAAGGAAAGGGGATTGTGACGCGCGTTGTCCAGAAGCTGATTGATGTTGCTTTCAATGAGTTAGATATGGAAAAGGTAGAGATATCAGCCGCAACCGGTAACCAAAGCAGCCGCAAGGTTTGTGAGCGCTTACATTTCACGTTAGAAGGTATCATCACGCGTAACGAAAACTTGAATGGTCGCATCATTGACCACGCTATTTATGGCCTTCATCGCTCTAAGCTCTAAGCTCTAAGCTCTAAGCTCTAAGCTCTAAGCTCTAAGCTCTAAGCAGTAGTACTAAGAAGTCACTCGCTTGTAAATAGGAATATGAAAAAGCCACGGTATTAGTCCGTGGCTTTGTTATTTGACGAGCCTGAAGAGTTCTTAAAGCTACAGTTTATGCGATCTTAGGAATCACGATACTGAACTTGGCACCACCATGGTTGCTGTCGTCGATTTTGATATCCCAAGAAAGTTTTTTAGCCGCCGATAGAGCAATCGCGAGGCCCAACCCCAATCCACCGTTGGTCGACGTTCTGCTTGAGTCTAGTCGAGAGAACGGAAGGAATACCTCATCACGCTTATTCTCCGGTATTCCAGAACCATTGTCTTCAATCACCACCAGCCAGTTTTCTGAGTTCTCATCCAGCGTCATCCACACTTTGTCTTGTGTGTAATTAACCGCATTCTTGAGAACGTTATCGAACACCAAGCGTGCCATTGAGCAATCACACTTAATCTTGCACTCTAGCTGTACCTTAGATTCAAAGGTGGCATTGTCTAGTTTCGAGTAACGAATTCGGTCTAGGCAATACTCACGAAGATCGGAGGTCACTTTAACGAGCTCAAAGAAAGAGTTATCCATGACATTCAACTTCGACAGCATGATGATTTCTGACGTGAGCTCGTTGATATCCTCAATGTAGGTATCAATGTCATCGAAAAGAACCTGATGATTATCGGGGGCTCCCCTTCTTAGGATATCGGTCGCCAGTTGAATACGACTTAGCGGAGTTCGTACTTCGTGTGGGATAGCTTGAGCGAAAATATGACTTTGTTTTACTTTGCTTTCGATCTCTTCAGCCATGAAGTTAAAACTGCTGGCCAAATCAGAAACAGGATGGATGTCGTCCATGTCAGATCGAGTACTAAGCTTGCCCTTACCAAACTGTTTCTGCTTCTCGACGAGCAACTCTATTCTTTCTTGAAAACGCCTCACAGGTAAGTAAACACTTGCTCCAATCGCCACAATCACAGCCAACAACAGCCCTAACAAAAAGTGTCGTTCTGAGTCTTCGTACCATTCAATGTCAGGAGAGAAAAAGTCCCCTACCTCACTGAAGCCAAAACTGAATTTAGAGTTTGGTAGCTGAAACACGGTCGAATAGAGGTTGTCATCACTTAGATATATCGGCACACCGTTTAAGGTTGTGTATAACTCACATTGTTGGCAAGGCGCCTCGCCCGACCAATTCTCCAACAGGCGTAAATTGAAGATATAAAATTGTTGGTAGCCTGTTCTATCGAGCTCTTTATAGAGTGAGTTTTCTTGATTGTGTTGACGAACATACTGCTCCGCAAAGTAGATGCCATCATTGAGGAAGGTTTCGATCTCGGTGCGTCGCATGTACCCCTCACCAAGGTTCAAGAACAAAAATATCGTTGCCGACATCCCAGTCACAATCCCAAGGTATAAGCGAGCAAACATCGAAACCGAGCGAAGCTTCGTAGCAATGAACTTACGCAACCAGCATGTACCCCTTGTTGCGAACCGTACGAATCAACTGTTTGTCTTTTGCGTGAATGCGCAGCTTTCGGCGTAACCCAGACACGCGCATATCAATCGAGCGGTCGTTGAACGCGTAATCTATCCCTCTAAATAACTGACAGCACTGGTCTCGAGTCACGACCTGACAGATGTTATTAACGAGAAGGTTTAAGATTTCAAATTCAGCAGAAGTAAGCTTGAGGTTTTGGCCGTAGAGCGTGGCACTTTGAGCAGAGCTGTTGATTACAATATCGCACTGTTTTTCAGCCGTAGTTTCTTGCGCAGTTTTTACGGGAGTCGCTCGACGCAATAACGCTTCAATTCGCGCTAACAAGGCATGGCCACGAATCGGTTTGGCAACGTAATCGTCCGCACCAAATTTAAACAAGCTGACCTCGCTCATTTCATCGGCGGAAGCCGTTAGCACTAAAATCATTCCATTGTAAAACTCACGGGCTTGACGGCAAATTTGCGCGCCGCTCATCCCTGGAAGCATCAAGTCCAACAGCACTAAATCAGGTTCAATACTACGGATCGCTTCAAGTGCCAAGTTCCCTTCATGAACAACGCTAACATTGTAACCTTCAGCTTCGAGGTAAAGCGTCGTTAGACGAGCTATCTCTTGGTCATCTTCAACAATGAGCACTTTGGTTTTCGACATTCCTATCACCAGTATTTATTAAAAGCGAAGGCAGTATATATACTGGTCATAGATCATCAATATTGGAATCAGAGCCCTACATTTACCGTACGCAAAACATAGTAATCACTTTTGTACATACACGTTTACAGAATAGAGAACCAACAACCGGTGCGCCTTGGTTTATCAAGGTTTCCTCCTTCAGAGCACACCATTTTGATGTGCAAGGAAAGTGGCTCTTTGATAAAAGCGAACTGCTGCTAAACCTAACCTGTACAACAAAGCAAAAAGAGAAGCTGATAAAAGCCAGATACAACGCAGAACACGACTGTTTAACGGAGCTTTATAATCGCCGTGGGATCAGCAACCTTCTAGAAACCAGCATTGCCTATCGCTCACCGTTTGAATTGATGTTTGTCGACCTTGATGGCTTCAAATTAGTTAATGACACTTATGGGCACACTGTCGGAGACCAACGACTCAAACAGGTTGGTGAACGCCTTAAACAGTTGGTTGATGAGAAATGCATGATAGGGCGATTTGGTGGCGACGAATTCATTGTGATTGCCCACACCTGCCGAAATCAAAATATCCCACTACTTTGCTCTCGCATCATTGATGCCTTAAACCGAAGTTTCCATATCAGAGGCATCGGCAGTTTATCTGTCGGTTGCAGCATAGGTACCGCGCATTTCCCTGATAACGCGGTTGACCAAGAAACATTGCTAAAGCAAGCGGGTATGGCGATGCATCTTGCAAAAGCGAATGGTCGAAACCGCTTCCAAACGTTTACCCCAGACTTAGCACAAACCCTGCATCGCAAAGTAGAGATCCGCCATCGACTGGCACGCGCCATAGAAAACGACGATCTCAACCTTCACTATCAACCGATCATGAACACCAACAGCGACAAGGTGAAAGGGTTTGAAGCCTTGCTTCGATGGTCAGACAAAGAGCTAGGTAACATAGACCCTGATGAGTTTATTAGCTTAGCGGAGGAGACGGGGCAGATTGTACCGCTCGGGAAATGGGTTCTGAACTCTGCACTCAAACAGCTATCGATATGGCAACGTGAGTTTGATAGTGAGTTGATGATGAGTATCAATATTTCGAGTATTCAGATGCACGCGACCTTTGCCGAGCAGCTATTAGCAATGTTGAACTTCTACAATATCCAACCTCAAAGCATCGCCCTTGAGATCACCGAATCTTCCATGATCTTCAAGCATGGTGAAGTCAGGCAAGCGTTAAGCGATATTTCTAAATTGGGCGTAGAGCTTCACCTTGATGACTTTGGCACAGGCTACTCGTCACTGTCGATGTTGCATGACTTACCGATTAGCACCGTGAAACTCGATAAAAGCTTCGTCCACGGTTCACACAAAGGGAGCAAAGCGATTGTCCAAGCCACCCATGCTATCTGTGAAAAATTGGGGCTAAAAGTGGTTGCTGAAGGTGTCGAAACCGAAACGCATAAAGCGTTCTTAATCGATTGTGGATACCAGTATCTTCAGGGATTTTTATTTAGTAAACCAATTCCCTCAAATGAAGTCGAAAGTCAGTTTTTGAATGGTCGACAATCCTACAATTAAAGACTTATTTATCAATAAATTAAGTCGTTTGAATGCTTCCTAAACAATCGGCTGCTGTGGGTGTGTACGCTTACGTATGCTTACATAGCGTTTAACAGTAAGAGGAAATAATTAAGCTATTGTTTATAAAGAAAATTACTTAGAAATTCACACAATAAAACACCAAACCATTATACCCACTAACTGTAATGACTTTGGTATTTAGATTACCCTCATTCCGTCCCTTTAGCAGAGCAAATAATCGGTAACCATGAACAGACAAAACGGCTTCACTCTTTTAGAACTCATCATCTCTGTATTAATTTTAGCGATCGTTTCGGCGACAGCTATGGTCAAGTTCTTAGACGTTCAAGGAAGTGCTCGGGCGAGTAAAATACATGATGTGGCTGGTAACCTTCGCACGGGTATCGATATGATCTACGCGAAGTCAGCGATTGCTGGCGTTGAGGATGAGTGCAACTATGTTGAAAAGACGGAGATTGAGACCTACTACGTTTGTCATGGTTACCCAATCGCCTATGTTGACTCACTAAGAAGACTGCTCAATATCGACGCAACAGAGCTTCATGTCATCAACAAAGAAGTAGACTCTGGCAGCAATGCAGAAAGAGTAGCCGCCATCTCTTTCGACACCGAAAACTACACCTATTCGCCAGAAGGAGACTTTTGTCAGGTGCTTTATCAGCCAGAAAAAGAACCACAGATCGTGGTGCTTGATGGTGCATGTTAAATACTCAACGATTGCACGCTTCCATAGTTAACACAAAGCCACCGCAACAGATCTTTGAATATCATGTGGTTACGCTAACATTTGCTCAAAAATAACACTAATTGATCTAACTTGTTGCTGCTTATACTTTTAGGCAGTGCTCATGGTATAACACCAACCTCATTCATATCTTATTTTCATCACTAGCCGATTAATATTTACATAGACACATATTTGATACATATGTCAATAATAATTCCATTAAAATTCTTTAATCAACACATCATGATAAAAATCATCCTTTCCCTATTTTAAATATCTCACCTTAAAGTTTAATTATTTAAATTTCGTAACAGAATAAATTAAAGTCAATCATTCAACAAATATAATTAATTCTATCATTGATTACTTTAATTAAATCACCAAAACAATACGCCACATAAATTATATTAATATCACATAAAATGACATAATTTAATTTTATAATGAAAAATTCTGATAAATCTCACACATCGATAAACCGAATGAATACCATCAGAAGCTACATTAGAAACCTCTAAATCCAGTCGCTAAACCTACCGCGTAGAAGCTGTGAAATGGATAAATACCAAAACAAATGGATAAATCCCCCTTACCCCTTGTAAATCATTGGCTTTCATTTATAAATTCAACTTTTGGGTGAACATCTCCATAACCTTTCATTAAAGCCCAAATTCTGCGATTAGTATCAACATCTTGAGATAAAATGGTGACATTTTGGTTATATTATTTAGATCGAACTCTTGTGTTGAATGAAAATCCCAGCCATCACATATCCATCACACAAATATAATAACTATCGCTTAGGAGTTAAGCTATGCACTGTTCTTTCAATATAAATAACAATAATGAGAGCTTGCAACTGATCTACAATGAAGAAAAAATATACATAAAAAGAGACAGTAATAAGATATCAGAGGAAACTCTTAATAGTAAAGAGAGTTTTGTTTTCAAATACCTTATTGAACACTCATCAATATCTAACCCTCAATCTGCACGAGATGTTGAAGAGTCTTTTAAATTACATTTTGATGAAGAGTTTAGTTTGTATGCATTAAAAAACATCATCGCCTCAATAAGAAAGAAGTATCGAAACTTATGTAAAAAAGCAAAGATAGATAATAATAGCGAGCTTATCTCTAACCTTTATAAAGTGGGTTACTTCATCGATCTCGATAAGAGCTCTACAAACTGCGTCGCACCAAAGTACGACATCAATCAATTCAAGCCCAGTCAGATAGAAATGTTGAAAATGATGTTCAACACCTATCATAGAGAACTGATTAAGGCTCTGATAACCGTGTTCACCATCTCTTCATTTTTCCTCTTCGTTGTCTACTTTTTCCAAATCCTTTATACGACGAAGATTGCGAATGAATACAGTGAGAACACCAAACACATTGCCGCAGAAGTCATGGACTACAGTTGCGATAGCCACGGGGCTGTGCACTCGCTAAGGCACTCGCTCAACCTTGATTCTGTCGTCATGACCACACCTTATGACTCCTGCTATATCTCTAAAACACGTTCTAAGATGATAGAGCTCAATCAATTAGACGACTTCTACGATAGTGCTGACTTTGCCTATTCACGCTTCATGGATACCGAGCACGACATTGAGATGGTTGCTCGAATATCTAAACGATCTATCGAAGCTCGATACAAGAACTCACTATTGCCTCTATTAGTCGATTCGATTTCCATCCAGAAGAATGGTTACCACATCTTAAACCTTGGCGAAGAGAGTAAATCTATCTATCAAACCCCCCTACCAACGGGTGCAACCATCACCTTCTACAGTGACGACATTGTTGCACTATGGATTGCGCTTTCTCTGATACTCGCCACCCTGCTTTATCGCTCCTATATTCTGGGTTTCGTGATCTACCTGTTTCGTTGGAAACACATCTCCTTTGAAGAAGAGCCGATCATCAACACCGAAGACAACTGCGTTCTCTACTACGAGTTGTTATCTCGTGTGCGTAACGTTGGCGTTTTAAGCTTCATCAACACCATGAGACGCACCAATTTACTCACCTTTCATACTATTTTACTCATCGAGACAGTCAGAAAAGCGAAGTTAAACAACAGCCATGAGATCTATGGTGTCAACGTGTGTCCGAGTGCTTTGGTAGGGTCGAACTTCGCAAGGCTCAGAGAGCATTTAGCCGCGATGGAAGCGAATGAGTTTGTCGTAGAGATTACTGAATATTCGAACATTGGCTATGGGTGTGAGGTTATCGATAACATTAAGGATATCAAAAAGCTTGGTATCACTATCGCTCTGGATGACTTTGGTACGGGCAATAACAACATCGAAATCATCAATGTTATCTCTCCGGCCTATCTAAAACTGGATCGTTGCTTTGTTAAGGATATCGAGTCAGGAGAGCATCATCAGGGTGTATTGCTCAATATCTCGGAGATTGGACGCCTATCAAATATCACAATGATTTATGAAGGTGTCGAGACGCGTAGGCAGCAATATATCTTGTGTCAGTTAGGCTACAACTTACATCAAGGTTACCTATATAGCCGGCCTAATGACTCAAAGGAGCAATAGGCCCAGCCTAATAGAAATCTTGATCAGCAACCATTCCCTATTCAAATAATCATCGCTTATACAGCTGCTTGAGAGCCCACAAGGATGTAGGCTTCAAGTGCCCTCCCCACCAAACGTGCTTTATCTAAATATAAAAATACCCGATGCACTTTCATAAAATCCTTGCCAACTCGAATAAATAGGTTAGTGTTATACACATATATATCACCATGCAGTTTTAATTATGACCGAATGGAAAGACGACCAGCCGATCTTTAGGCAGCTTGCCGCCAAGATCAGTGACCAAATTCTTCAGGGTGTTTGGCTAGAACTACAAGCATTGCCCTCTGTGCGTGCGGTTGCCGCCGATCTCAAGATCAACCACCTTACTGTCATGAAAAGCTACCAGTTACTGGTGGATGAAGGCTTGGTAGAGAAAAAACGCGGCCAAGGCATGTATGTGGCCGAAGGGGCACTTCAAAAATTGAAAGAGTCCGCACACCAATCATTCATCAACACACAGATCCCAGCCATCGCTGAGACGCTAAGCATCATTGATATGAGTGTCGAAGAACTCGTGAAACAGCTAGCACAACATATAAAGGACAAGTCATGAGTACGTTACTTTCCGTGAAAAACGTAACCAAAACCTATTCAAATCAAGTGGGTGTCGAGAACATCAGCTTTGAGTTAAAACCGGGGCAAGTGCTTGGACTGCTGGGCCATAATGGCGCAGGGAAATCGACACTGATCAAATCACTGCTTGGTGGACACAGCTATCAAGGTGAGATAGAGGTTAATGGCTACCACCCTATCCACCAGCATGCAGAACTCATGCTGCACTTGTCGTACATTTCAGATGTTAACGTGTTACCCGAGTGGATGACCGTTAAGCAACTGCTTAGATACACCCAAGGTGTACACCCTAGCTTCAACAAGCAAAAAGCAGAACAGACGCTAAGCAGCACCAACATCAAGCTCTCTTCGACTATCAAGCAGCTTTCTAAGGGAATGAAGGTACAACTTCACCTTGCGATCATCATCGCGACTGACACCCAAGTGTTGATCTTAGATGAGCCTACAATTGGCCTAGATTTACTGTACCGCGATACTTTTTATCGCCATCTACTTGAGTGGTTCCACGACGGCGAACGCGCCATGATCATTGCAAGCCATGAGGTTTCAGAGATTGAACATTTATTAACGGATGTTCTGATTTTAAAACAAGGCCATTGTGTGCTGCAAAAGAGCATGGAAGACATCGAAAATGACTATTTCATTATCGAAGTCGCAAATAACCATTCAAGCGAGATACAGAAACTCAACCCACTGACCTCGCAATCAGGCCTGGGCACCACTAAGTGGTTATTGGAAGGTCAATACAAAGCGCAGGTTGAATCACTGGGTAACATCTATAACGTTGGTCTCGCAGATCTATTCCTTGCAACACAGACGGAGAAGGCATAATGCATCCAAGTTTTTACATGCTAGAAAAAGAACTCATCGAGCACAAAATTAACACTCGATTGCCTCTGTTTGTCGCGTTATGTGGTTTCTTACTGTTCGTTAGTCTGTTCTTCAATGGCGCAGCGCAGCATGAGTTTTTCTTCGAAATGCAAGTGAACGGTGACGTGAGCGACATCCACAGAGAGTTCGCACAAGACCTCAACTCAGTGATCTACTTTGGCGCGGGCCTTATTTCACTGATCCTATCAACGCTTTACATCCCTAAAACGCTGCGTAAAGAGCGCCAAGAAGGCAGTTCGATGTTTTGGAGAAGTATGCCGGTATCTAACGCAATGACTCACGGTGTGAAACTCGGCTTCGGTTTAGTGGTGATTCCGGCTATCTGTGCATTGTTAGTACTGTTCGCAGATTTTCTATTCTGGATATTGAACGTCTCAAGTGAACAACAACTGGCGCTATTGGTTGAACAACAATCTCTGTTTTATGTGCTGAGCAACTGGGTCGCGTTTTTTGGACGAATGATGTTAGTTGCACTGGTTTTATTGCCACTGGCAACCGTCACTCTAGCGATTTCGCAGCTGGTAAACTCTCCATTGCTTGTCATTTTCATCTCAAGCTATGCGATTAAGTTCCTCTCTGTCGCAGTGTTTGGGTTCTATGGCATCAATGACTTCCTATCTCTCATCGCGTCATTACCAATGAATGTACTCATAGCAAGCAACCCATTAAGTGCGATTGCAGAAGCGCCGATTTTATCTTTAGGTATTTACGCACTGATCGGTGTTGGTGGCTATCTACTGAGCCTAAAGCTAAATAGAACGGACGATGTGAGCTTAAAGACGCTGTTCCAACGTTAGAGTCTATCCTAAGCACGAGCCTTTATCGGGCAGTCACATCAGATATCAAAATCTAAATCAAAGCTTCTGAGAAATCGGGAGCTTTTTTATTATCAAGACGTTAACGAGTACAGGGATGCGATAACAAGGAACAAGGAACAAGGAACGAGCTTTAGTTTGGGGTAACAGGTTTAACAAACGAAGATAAACTTAGAGGAGGTATTAATGAGCTGACATTGAATGCATTGTTGTTAATGCCTGCCAGCTCTTTGGGGATGATTTCGTTAGTCGCCGACCAGATGAAGGTCCTTGAGAGTGCTAATGAAATCGGTTTGTTGCGTTTTACATTTGATTAAGCTTTTCAGCTTTATAAAGCTTTACGATTTAAAGCTTATTTCTTTGATGCTTCTTTTGACGTGTCTTTCCAGTATTGGATACGAACGCGATGAAGCTGTGCTCTTCTCATTTTTTTCATAAGGGATATTTCCTTTTCTTTAACTGCTCTTCATGAGCTATTTTTATTGCCAACTATTCGAATCTAACGGTGTTTGATGCCCAGATCAATGATACAAATCACAAAATATATAGAGTTTTGAGTACCATTTACATCAAAGTACGACCTAGATATCAACTATGGCTCAAATCAATCCTATGAGCCGCTGTTCAAAATTAAGGTTAGTTCTCTCAGATGACAAATTCATTTCAGTATCAATACAGTTCAATGATACTAATTTAATAGACCGGACCAACGCGGATTTAGTTCCAACGTCTTATTTTTTATTGCTCACATCGCCCCTAAAGTTACGCTGTAACCAACGATGTATTCAATGTGAACAATTAATCGCCACATTAGCCTATACGTTACAACATCAAAATGGGATTATGTTTGTAACGGATAGAGCTTTTGATAGAAAAAAGCCGTAATGGACCAAATTAAATAGACGTAATTATGAGTAAAGTAATTCTGCAAGGGCATATTCTAGTGCCAGACAACGACCTAGAAGCAGTGACACATGCCTTGGTTGTGCACAAAGAACTGACACTAGAAGAACCTGGTTGTATTGTGTTTCGAGTCAGTCAAAGCACGCTTCAACCTAATCGCTTTGAAGTGTATGAAGAATTCACTAGCCGAGAAGCATTCGAAATGCACCAACAGCGAGTAAAAGCCTCTGAATGGGGTGAAATCTCCCAGAACGTGACACGTCATTACCAAGTCACTGATGTTCCGACATCATAATGATACATCCGCTAGCCAAACGCATCGTCACGTTGATCAAACAAGATCCCTTACGAATGAAGGTTTTAGACTGTGTCGCTCAGTTGGATTTGCCGCAGTGTTATGTCGCTGCGGGCTTTGTGAGAAACCTCGTTTGGGATCACCAGCATGGTTATGCCTCCCCGACTCCATTCAATGATATTGATGTGATCTACTTTGATCCCATTGATACCTCTTACGAATCGGATCTTAGATACGAGGCTCAGCTTAAACAACGGTTACCCGAACTGAATTGGCAAGTTCGCAATCAAGCCTACATGCACACTAGAAATGGGGATGAACGTTACCAAGGCTCATTGGATGCGATGAGTTACTGGCCAGAGAAAGAAACCGCCGTCGCCGTGAAACAAAGCCTCCATGGAAACATCGAGTGTATTTCTGCCTTTGGCTTAGAGAGTTTGTTTGATTTGCAAATCACACCCAATCCAAAGCGTAGCCGAGATATCTTTGATCAAAGAGTGCAATCCAAAGGTTGGCTAACCCAGTGGCCCAAGTTAACGATGAGTCACAGTTAACTAGCAGTCGAATTCAAACGCTAAAACCATTGACTAAAAGTCCAATCAGATCGAACATGCCCCACTTATTAGCTTATTAAGTTAGTAATCAACCAACTCATCAACCACGCGTGGCGACTAGCTGCTACGCTCTCTCGTCATACTGAGTAACGACCATGAACCAACAATACATGCTGCAAGCACTCGAAGCTTCGCGCCAAGCCTTACCTGATTGCCAACCAAACCCGCCAGTAGGGTGTGTTTTGGTGAAAGACGATAAGGTGGTGTCTGTTGGATACACGCAAAAAGTCGGCGGAAACCACGCCGAGGTTGAAGCACTCAATAACTATAACGACAAAACGGACGGAACAATGGAAGGGGTTACCGCTTACGTAACTTTAGAGCCATGTTCGTTTGTCGGCAGAACACCCGCTTGCGCTAATACATTGGTTAAAGCAGGTGTAAAACACGTAGTCGTGGCGATGCTAGACCCAGACCCTCGTAATAATGGTCGTGGAGTTGCCATCCTTGAATCGCACGGCGTGAAGGTGGATGTGGGGTTATGCCAAGCGCAAGTGAGCGCCTTTTTAACCCCTTACCTTGGTAAGTCCTAGATCTTAAACAGCCAGTATTAGTTCAATTTCACTCGGTAAAGCGGATTGACTGGCTTATCGACAAAATACGACCAGATATGATCATAGACGGCATGTTGGTTAGGGAACGGCGCTAACGCTTTTGCCTCTTCTAAATTGCACCAACGGTAGTCTGTGTGTTCATCATTTAGTTCAATCACTTGGTTGGGCGAGCATAGCACTGCAAACACGGGGATTAGCTGAATCACATTCACGTGCGCCTCATAAAACTGCTCCAGAAACTGCGCGTTATACAAAGCTTCCACTTTAATTTGGGTCTCTTCTTCAAACTCGCGCACGATAGCCTGCCAGCCTGTTTCTCCCGCTTCAATCGAGCCTGCGACATGACACCAAAACTCACCTTTAACACGCTTCATTAATAGCATTTTCATTTGTCCGTCGATCTCTGAAATAGCGACACCGGAAACAATCGAAGTATTGAGTGGAATCATAACGTTACCTTAGTTTTCATAAGAGGGCAGCAAGGCTACCACCCTTGGTTTGTTAAATTGTCTTCTATGATTAAAAACGAGAAGTTACTCATCAATTAATGGTGTTCAAGCTATAACTCATGGGTTCAGTATTAACCGTCTCGCTTAGCTATCCAGTAATAGAACCATTTCTTATTTGAGGCGCTTTTCGATAAAGAGTAGAATCGCCGCCTTGTACTGTGTTTAACGTCTCTAAACATACACAGTAGACTCACAACCATTTATCACCACGATATAAGTATTAATACGACTATGCACTCATCAAAACCAACGCACGACTCAGAAAACAGCCACACACCTGAGCATTGCTTCACTCGTTTTCAACAGCCGATCGAGTCATATTCGTTGCCTGAGCGTTTCACATTCCCGTTCTACTACGAACCGCACCCACTGTGTGAAATCGCTTCTCATCAGCTTCAACAATATCTAGAAACTCAAACCGACTGGCAGCATGACTTCGGACTGAATTCTGACGCTGGGCGCGGCAAAATGTTTGGTGTGTTATTGGTGAAAAGCCCTGAAGGTGAATTGGGGTACTTCTCTGCTTTTTCAGGGAAAATCGCCGACCAAAACCTACTGCCTCACTTTGTACCGCCCGTGTTCGACATGCTCAGCAGCGACAGCTTTTTCCATCAAGACACAGCCGACATGATGGCTGTCAACGCTGAGTTTAAAGCGCTGCAAGCAAATACTGAATACCTTGAATTGTGCGAGCAACTGGCACAGCAAAAAGCGCAAGCCGAGCAAGAGATTGAAGCTCAACGTCTATTGATTATTGAAGGCCGAAAAACGCGTAAAGAACAACGTGAACAAGGTAAAGAAAACCTTGATGAGCAAGCTTTCGAACAGCTAAATAATGAGCTAAACAAAGCCAGTGTTGCCGACAAGAACCAGCAGAAGTACCTAAAACTTAACTGGGAACAGACCCTGCAAGTGTTGCAAGCTAAAGTTGATGTGTTCAACACTCAACTGGCTGAGCTAAAAGAGCAAAGAGCACACATTTCTCATCAGCTTCAACACAAGTTGTTTTCACAATACGCTTTCCAAAATGCGGAAGGAAACGTTGAAGACCTTAACCAAATCTTTGAAAACACGCCAAACAAGATACCACCAGCTGGCTCTGGTGAATGCGCTGCGCCTAAATTGCTGCAATACGCGTACTTACATGGTTACACGCCACTGGCATTGGCTGAATTTTGGTGGGGCCGCTCTCCAAAGTCGGAAATCCGCAAGCACAAGAAATACTACGCTTCTTGTCAGAGTAAATGTGTGCCGATTTTAGGCCATATGATGAAAGGCCTAGAAGTCGATCCAAACCCATTGCTAGAGAACCCAGCAGAAGGCAAAGAGCTGGATATTCTGTTCCAAGATGAGCACATCGTGGTAGTACACAAGCCAGCAGGTTTTCTATCCGTGCCGGGTAAAACCATCAAAGATTCCGCCTACACACGTGTTCAAGAAATGCATCCCGATGTTGAAGGCCCATTTGTGATTCATCGCTTAGACATGGCGACCTCTGGCATTCTAATCTTCGCTCTCACACGACGTGCGAACAAGAGCTTACAGAAGCAGTTCATTACTCGTGAAGTCGAAAAGCGTTACGTGGCAATGATTGAAGGCGTTCTAACAGAAAATGAAGGCTATGTTCGACTGCCATTGCGTGGTGATTTGTATGACCGCCCTCGTCAAATTGTCTGCTTCGAACACGGCAAGCCAGCAGAAACCAAATGGGAAGTGATTGAGCGAAACGGGCAAACCACTAAGGTTTACCTGCATCCTAAAACAGGGCGTACACACCAGTTGCGTGTTCACTGTTCACACCAAGAAGGCCTTAACATGCCTATCGTCGGTGACGGCTTGTATGGCAATAAAGCCGACCGATTGCACTTACACGCAGAAAGACTTGCGCTGCACCACCCAGTCACCAAAGAGTGGATGGAATTCCAGTTCGACGCTGAATTCTAAAATCTCTCATTAGTAGCGAGCTTTGATAAGGAGTCACAACCGCTTGTGGCTCCTACCTCTTTTGGGTATATCTCCACGCTTATTGCACTACATCAAGATTCACTTTGTTGTGAAGAGTAGCATGCCCACCTTCTTCTCTCCTTGAGGCCTTTGATATGTCATCAGCTGCTTTGAATTTACAACCTAACAAACTGACTTCCCCATTAATTGCAACTCAAGCACCAAGCTTGAAGCCAATTACATCCAAAAAGCCAGACTTAAACTCGGCAATGCTTAACTTAATTGAAGAAGTTAAAAACGAACTCCCACTTTACGAGTCAGAGACGTTTATCTGTGGTCCAAAAGGAAATTGCTCGGGTTGCTCTAAGAAACTACTTGAGATGGTCGACAGCGAGTTAATGTATTGGGAGCACAGTATTTCCATTGGCCAAGGCCCTAACTTCGAAGAACTGCGCCGCTTTGGTAAACTATGCAGCAGCGTTCGACGTGGTTTAGAGCGTAACGGTTTAGTCGAAAAACGCCCAAAGAAAAGATAACAAGCCAAGTCGATAATCATTACAATGTGTCGCTGGCGATTACAAGCTACCCTGATTGGGCTGGAAACCTATATTTACATGCTTATATTTCAGATCCGACATTGCATTAAATTACCCATACAAAACGAGAGAAAAGTCACAATGTGGCGTTAATTTCGTATCAAAATAGCACACGGTAACCGATATTACCGCCACTTAATCACACGCCTATAGAACCAAGAATGTTTCGCTCCATTTTTACTTTTTTGATACTTATTTTTAG
>NZ_JBFSSD010000014.1:0-105656 GCF_041466145.1 Vibrio sp. 10N.239.312.D08
CGCTTGTACGGTGGTGTGAGAGGACGGAGGCCGTGAGGCCTCCTCCTACTCGATTTAAGCTAGAGCACGTTGCTCGCAGTAGGAGTGGATCTACTGCGCCACTTCGTCCACCAAATACAAGATTGATTGATACGGAATGCCACTGTGGTGCGATAAACCGATCTCACAGGTTCGGCTGTTACTAAAGCCACGACTGCAGTTGCTCGGCACTTGTTCCTTAAGTGGGTGAACTGCTGCTTCATTCAGCTCTGGTGTGGTGAAGCCTTTGTCACCTGCCCAACCACAACATTGAATATGCTCTGGAACAATCACCTCTTCGGTACACGCTTTAGCAAGGTTTAACATCGCGCCTTCTAAGCCCATTCGTCGAGAGCTACACGTGACATGCAGCATCACGGTTTCTTGTAGCGGCTCAAGCGTCAGATGTTCAAGCAAATATTGATTCACAAACCCTGTTGGCTCTAACACCTCTAATGGCTTGGTGAACTGTTCAATACTGCGTTTGGCACACGGACTGGTGTCCATCAATATTGGGTATTCACCCTGACGACTGGCTTGCCATAGCACTTCTTCCAACTGCTGAGCCTTCGACTGTGCTAAGTCGGTCATTCCTTTGCTGTCGTAAGGCATACCACAGCATTGGTCATCTAGCTTCTTCGGAAGAATCACCTCAAATCCCGCTTTGTTGAGCAAAGACATGGTCACTTCAGTTAGAGGACGTTGGTCGCCCGCATCGCTTTGTTGCCCCATGGTTCGACTTGCACAGGAAGGGAGGTAAACCACCTTCTTATGATTGCTTGAAGATTCTGCCGTCACGGGTGATGAGGCAAGCGAGTGACTATTGGATTGCGGCATCTCTGGCATCCAAACCGGTGTCGCGCCTTTAGTCACTGAGCGCAAGCCATTGGTTAGCTTGCCGACTGTATTCGCACCTAGAACCTTACTCGCCACTTGATTAGTTTTGAGGCCAGCCTTAGTCAGCTTGGTGGTGGTCGAGAAGTGATCCGCTGTCCACTTAGCTATTGGCGTGAACTTCTCATATTTGGCGATACGAAGCTTCTTCACTAAATCGCCAGTGTTGATGCCCACTGGGCAACGCTCGGCACACAGGCCTGTTGCGGCGCAGGTATCAATGCCTTGGTATTCAAACGTCTTCTCTAGCTCGCTGGCATCTATCTCTTCACCTGCTGCTCGGCGCCGTTGTAGTTCGCGGTATAAAACAATACGTTGGCGAGGTGATAAAGTCAGCGTGCGAGAAGGACAAACTGGCTCACAGAAGCCACACTCAATACAGCGGTCGACTAAGTCATCGGCAGCAGGCATCGGCTTCAGGTCTGTGATGTGGGAATTTGGATTGTCGTTGATGATAACGCCGGGGTTAAGCAGCCTTTCTGGGTCAAACAGTGCTTTGATCTGTTGCATCAAGGCATAACCATCTTTGCCCCATTCTAATTCCACGTAAGGTGCCATGTTTCGGCCCGTGCCGTGTTCCGCTTTCAGTGAACCTTGATATTTCACCGCAACTAGTTCGGCAACGTCATCCATGAAACCGCCGTAACGGTCGATCTCTTCTTGGCTGTCGAAGCCTTGGGTAAACACAAAGTGAAGGTTGCCTTCGAGTGCATGGCCGAAAATGATCGCTTCGCTGTAGTCGTATTTATCGAACAACTCTTGCAACTCTCGAATACCGTTAGCGAGGTTTTCAACAGGGAAAGCCACGTCTTCGATGATAACCGTCGTGCCGACTTCACGCACTGCGCCAACTGCTGGGAACATGCCTTTTCGGATGCCCCACAGGGTTGCAACAGTCTTTGGATCGGACGTAAAAGGGACCGACTCAACAATCGTGTAATCAGCCAATGCATCCAAAATTGATTTACATTGTAAATCTAAGTCCTGCTGGGAGCTGGCGTGTGATTCAACCAAAATAGCTGCGGCTTCCAAGTCCAAGTTCGGCATGAATGCAGGCATACCCGGTTTATCCGCCACTGAACGTAGCGCTCTGCCGTCCATTAATTCCACGGCTGCAACCGGCGTTTTAGATAGCGTAGTCACGGCTTTACTTGCTTGTTCGATGTCGGCAAACACCAACAGAGCAGAGGCTTTGTTCGGATGTTCGATAACCGTGTTATAGGTAATCTCAGCGATGAAGCCTAGCGTGCCTTCTGAACCAATCATCAGATGTTTGATGATCTCAATTGGGTCGTGGTAATCGACCAATGCATTCAGAGCATAGCCGGTGGTGTTTTTAAGACGGTACTTGTGGCGGATTCTGTCTGCCAGTTCTTGATTCGAGCTGGTTTGTCTGTGTAAATCAACAATGCCTTCAAACAGCGCTTTGTGCGATTGCTTGAAAGCCTCAACGCTGGCGTTATCTGCGGTATCAAGCAGGGAACCATCACTCAATACGATTTTCATGCTCTCGACGGTGCGATAGGAGTTTTGCGCAGTACCACAACACATACCGCTGGCGTTGTTCGCGGCAATACCGCCAATTTTACAGGTGTTGATAGAGGCTGGGTCTGGGCCGATTTTACGTTGGAAAGGGGCGAGGTATTTGTTGGCATCAGCGCCAATTACACCGGGTTGTAGGATGATCTGATTGCCGTTATCGACAATCTCGTGGCCGCGCCAGTCGTCGGTCAGGGTGATAAGTACCGAGTCTGAAACGGCTTGTCCTGAAAGGCTGGTACCCGCAGCGCGAAAGGTAAAATGAATGCCCAGTTCGCGACAGCTTTGAATGGTGAATATCACTTCGTCTAAGTTTTTCAGCCTTAGAACCATTTTCGGCACCAAGCGATAGAAACTCGCATCGGTGCCGTAAGCCAAGCGCTTTGCCTCTTGTGTGACAATGCGTTCTGTTTCTATTCTTTGAGCCAGTATCGCTTCAAGCTGCTTATAAGCTTGTGGATCTACTACTCGCTCATGGGATGTGTTTGTCTCCATCTTTGCTTCCTTGTGCTTCTTATTTGGCACTGATTTGCTTTTTTGTTTTTTTATTTTATTTTCCAGTGCTTAAACGGTGTCACAACGGTAGTGGAATTGCTGTGACACCGATTGAACTTCAGCCTAAGTAGACCAAAGCATTAGTTTGAATTTGAATTTGAATTTGAATTTGAACCTGAACCTGAGTCGTAGCCGATTAATCTAGCCCTACCAATGATTCACGGGTTAAGTCTTTGATTGTCTTGGCGCCAGTTAGTGTCATGGCTACGCGCATCTCTTTGTCGTACAGATCAAGTAGGTTCTCAACGCCTGCTTGTCCTTGTGCTGCTAATGCGTAGACGAAAGAACGGCCAAGTAGGGTGCAGTCTGCGCCCATCGCCATCATACGAACTACATCTAAGCCAGTACGAATACCAGAATCGACCAGAATCTTGGTGTCGCCTTTTACTGCATCTGCAATTGCAGGTAATGCTTTAGCACTTGATAGAACGCCATCAAGCTGACGACCACCGTGGTTTGAAACTACGATACCGTCTGCGCCAAATCTCACGGCGTCTTTTGCATCTTCTTCATCAAGAATGCCTTTGATGACCATCGGGCCGTCCCAGAAGTCACGGATCCACTCTAAGTCTTTCCATGAAATCGACGGGTCAAAGTTGTCACCCAACCAACCGATGTAGTCTTCCAGTTTGGTTGGAGAGCCGCGGTAAGTAGAGATATTGCCAAGGTCATGCGGTTTACCTAACAGGCCAACATCAACGGCCCAGCTAGGATGACGCATAGATTGAAATACGCGGCGTATTGCTGCATTTGGGCCACTCATTCCTGAGTGCATGTCACGGTAGCGAGCGCCGGGTACGGGCATATCCACGGTGAAGACCAGTGTTGTGACGCCAGCGGCTTTAGCGCGTTCAAGAACGTTCTTCATGAAGCCACGGTCTTTTAGTACGTAAAGTTGGAACCACATTGGGCGCTCAATCTTAGGTGCAACTTCTTCAATCGGACATACCGACACGGTCGACATGGTAAAAGGGATGCCTTTGTTGTCGGCGGCTTTTGCTGCTTGTACTTCACCACGTCGTGCGTACATGCCTGTTAGACCAACAGGAGCCAGTGCGATTGGCATTGCTAGCTTTTCGCCAAACAACTCGGTTTCCAAATTTAGGTCCGACATGTCATTAAGCACACGTTGCTTGAGCGCGATCTCTGCCAGATCAGCCGTGTTGCGGCGTAGGGTATGTTCTCCGTAAGAACCGCCATCAATGTAGTGGAAAAGAAACGGTGGCAATTTCGATTTTGCTGCGGCGCGGTAATCAGTCGATGCGGATATGATCATAATTTCAGTCCTAAATTCTTGGGATGTTGCCCTTCTATGAGAGCTTGGTTTGGGCTGCTTTAATTCTTGAAAGTCAGTGTTCGATCTTGCTTAATATTTGAAGCTGTAAACGATAAAACGATAAAACGATAAAGCGGGAAAATGGCGTTAATACCCGAGGGTGTTGATGTGTTTCAGTATCCATTCCGAAACTCATCAACTGTCTTATTAGACGGTGTTGCAGTCGGGGAATTGAGTATTAACGCCAAGTGCTTTTGTAACGACTTATGGTTTACATAAGTGCGTCTGTCATTTTGAAGCCGTAGATAACCACTAGGCCGATGATTCCTGTCATCACCAAGTAGTAGAACGTTGGGATGATAGTCTTACGTAGCGTTGCACCTTCACGCCCTAGTAAACCTACCGTTGCCGATGCCGCTACTACGTTGTGAATCGCAATCATGTTACCTGCTGCTGCACCAACCGCTTGCAGAGCGACAACCACCGCACTAGAGATCGTCAGAGTTTGTGCCACTTCAAACTGGAATTGGCTGAACATCATGTTTGAAACTGTGTTCGAACCTGCAATGAAGGCACCTAACGCGCCCACAGTTGCACTCAGTGCTGGGAATGCGCCGCCAACTAGGTCAGCTGCAAAGTTCGCAGTCGTTACTGGCATACTTGCCAAATCAGCGTCATTCACACCAGAGTTAATGAAGATACGAACCATCGGGATGGTGAACACCAACACAAAGCCTGCGCCAATCAGTGTTTTACTTGACTCACCAAAGGCTTTAGCCAGTGGTGCTGCGCTGCGAGATTGCATTAGAACAGCAACCAGCGCGACGAAGACCAAGATACCGCCCGGTAGATACAGAGGTTGAATCGCAGTGCTTACGCCAGTCTCGCCAAGGATGTTGCTGAACGATAAGCTCACGCTCTTAAGTAGGCCTTTGAACTCAGGGCTAACACGGCTAGCAACTAGAGTGATAGCAAGCAGCACGTAAGGTGCCCATGCCATTGCCATGCTCATTTTCTTGTGACCTTGCTTAGTGTCATCAAGATCGATTTTCAGAGAACCTAGCCATTCTGCTGGCCACTTGTCTTCGCTCTCGAAATCCCATTTTGATTTTGGTACGAGGAAGCCACGTTTTGCTGCAGTAACCACAATTGCTAGGCCAACCAGACCACCAATCAATGATGGGAATTCTGCGCCTAGGAAAACGCCCGTTAATGCGTAAGGAATCGTGAAAGCAGCACCTGCGAACAGTGCGAACGGCAGGATATCTAAACCTTCAGTCCAGCTTTTGTTCTTACCAAAGAAGCGAGTCAGCATCATTGCCATCAATACAGGCATCATCACACCAACAGAAGCATGAATCAGCGCAACGCTTGACGTGATTTGTTGTAGGTAAGCATCCCATGTTGAGCCATGAGCAATCAGGCTTTCACCGATGTTGTGCGTGTCCAAACCTTTGTTCACACCAACGATGATAGGTGTACCAACCGCGCCGAATGATACTGGCGTAGATTGGATCATCATGCCCATCAGTACCGCAGCAAGCGCAGGGAAGCCGATAGCAACCAGCAGTGGTGCAGCGATGGCAGCAGGTGTGCCGAAGCCAGATGCGCCCTCAATGAATGAACCGAAACACCAAGCAATGATGATTGCCTGAACACGACGGTCAGCGGATATATCAGTGAATCCATTACGGATAGTGGTGATGGCTCCGGTGTGTTTCAAAGTGTTTAATAAGAAGATGGCGCCGAACACAATCCAGAGAACCGACACGGTAATGCCGAAGCCTTGGAATACAGAAGCCAGCACGCGAGTGCCAGACATGTCCCAAGCAAGTAGGGCGATAGCAACGGTTAAGGCAAATGCCACAGGCATCGCTTTTTTTGCTGGCCAGTTAAGACCAACCAGCAGAATCGCTGCAACAACTATTGGTGAAAATGCCAATAGGGCTAGTAGAGTTTCACTCATGGGTACTTCCTCGTACTGTTTTCAAACGTTCATGTTTGAAGTAAAGATCACGTTATGGTTTGTCATTATTTGAATCGCTTTGGCCTCTAAACGGGAACCTTCTTTGGGCGACTCTTGTAATTGGAATGACTGTTTTTGTAATTGTTTTGTTAATTTGGCGTGAATTTACCCCTTTATTTTTTATTGATATAGGGAAATAATGAAAATAATTAATTCCAAAATTGGCATAATCAGATGCGAGCAGACGATTTGATCCTGTTTTCACAGGTGGTAGAACTGGGCAGTTTCAGTAAAGTGGCAGAGCAAAATAACCTTACAAATTCGGTAGTTAGTAAAAGAATTGCGCGTTTAGAGGAAGAGATCGGCGTGCAATTATTATATCGAACCACGCGTAAATTGACCCTGACTGAGGCGGGCAAGGCAATGTTACACGGGGCCAAAAATGTGAAGCAGGCAGCTCAAGAGGCTATGGACGCAGTTTCAGGCTTTGGTGAAAATGTCAGTGGTCATATCAAAATGTCAGTGCCTACTATCTCCGGAGATTTGATTCTCGCAGACGCGGTGGCTGAGTTTTGTAATATGCACCCAGGTTTAACGGTCGATATGTCTCTGAACAATCGCTTTGTCGACTTGGTTGAGGATGGTCTCGACTTGGTGATTCGAACCGGCTACTTGGAAGATTCAAGCCTCATTGCTCGTCATATATTGGATTCACAATGGGTGGTGTGCGCTTCTCCGTCTTATATTGCTAAGAACGGTAAGCCGATGCTGCCTAAAGATTTAGTGCAACATAACTGTCTGCAATACGCGTATCAAACAACGGGTGCTAGTGAATGGCAGTTCCTGCATAGTAAAGACGGATGTACTGACAACGATAAATACATTGTGCGTGTCTCGGGTTCATTTTCTACCGATAACGCCACGGCACTTCGTAAAGCTGCGTTGGGCGGCCATGGTGTGGCGTACGTGCCACGTTGTCTGGTTTATCACGATATTCGTAATGGTCAGCTGGTGGATATCTTCCCTGATTTGGTAGGCAAAAAGTTGGGGATTTATGCGGTGTACCCTTTTACTCGCCAGCCACCAAACAAGATTAAGTTATTGATTGAACATATCAGAACGCGCTACTTGACGATTTCTCACTATTTTTAATAAGGATCACGATGAGCTATTTAAAAGAGTATCCATATCCAGTCACCAACAAACAGATCGTCAGCGATGACTATTTTGGCCAGATAATCGAAGACCCATATCGCTGGTTAGAAGACGACAGAAGTGACGAAACCGCGCAGTGGGTAGCGAGTCAAAATGAGGTCACGTTCGATTACCTTGCTCAAATTCCATATCGCGCTGAACTGCGAGAAAGACTGGCGAAAGCGCAAGACTACAAAAAGAGCTCGCAGCCGTTTGTTCGAGGTGAGTACACCTACTTCTATAAGAACGATGGCCTGCAGAATCACAGTATTCTCTATCGTCAGAAAGAGGGGCAGCAGGTTGAAGTCTTCTTAGACCCGAATACCTTCTCGGAAGACGGCACCACATCTCTAGGCTCGGTGTCGTTTTCTAAAGACTACAGCTTAGTGGCGTACAGCATTTCTGAAGGTGGTAGCGACTGGCGCAAGATCTTCGTTATTGATACCGAGACTAAACAGCAGCTTGAAGCCGAAATCACTGACGCCAAATTTACTGGTATTTCTTGGTTGGGTAATCGCGGCTTTTATTACTCTAGTTACGATAAGCCAGACGGTAGCCAGCTTTCTGCACGTACCGAACAGCACAAACTTTACTTCCATGAGTTGGGTACAGAGCAAGCTAGCGATAAAGTGATTTTTGGTGAGAACAACGCTGAGCAGCACCGTTATGTGTCGGGCTACACCACGGAAGACGATCGTTACCTAATTATTCTTGGGAAAGAGTCGACATCGGGTAACAGACTGTTCTATATCGATTTAAACTCACCAGAGCAAAAGCTGAATACGCTGATTGATCATGTGGATAGCGACACTTATCTCATCGATAACCAAGATGAGACCTTCATTCTATATACGAATCTTGATGCGCCAAACGGCAAGGTCGTGAGCTTTGATACTCGCGATGGAAAGTGGCTTGATATCATCCCTGAGAAGCCACAGCCATTGGACATCAGCACTGGTGGTGGTTACTTGTTTGCTCATTACATGGTCGATGTGGTGTCTAAAATCGATCAGCTTGATTACCAAGGTAACTTAGTTCGAGAACTTCACATGCCTGGGATGGGAACGGCCAGTGGCTTAGGTGGTAAAAAAGAGCAAACCCAGCTTTATTACACCTTTACCAACTATGTCACGCCGCCAACGATTTTCTCCTTCGATGTCGAAACTGGCAGTTCAGAAATTTATCAGCGATCTGAGTCACCGTTTGAACCGGATAAATTTGAGTCTAAACAGGTCTTCTATACCTCAAAAGATGGCACTCAGGTTCCGATGCTTATCTCTTACAAAAAGGGATTAAAACTAGACGGTAGTAACCCAACCATGTTGTACGCCTATGGCGGCTTTAACGTGAGCCTAACCCCTTATTTCTCTGGTACGGTAGGCAGTTGGTTAGAACTTGGTGGTGTGTATGCCGTGCCTAACTTACGTGGCGGCGGCGAGTATGGTAAGGCATGGCACAAAGCTGGGACTCAGCAGCAAAAGCAGAATGTGTTTGACGACTTCATTGCCGCAGCGGAGTTCTTAATCGAAGAAAACTACACCAGCAGTGATACGTTAGCAATCCGCGGTGGGTCTAATGGTGGTTTGCTAGTAGGCGCTTGCATGACACAAAGGCCTGAGCTGTTCCAAGTGGCTCTGCCTGCGGTGGGTGTGTTGGACATGTTGCGTTACCACACCTTCACGTCTGGTGAAGGCTGGGCGTACGACTACGGTACATCAGCACAAAACAAAGAGATGTTCGAATACCTGCTTGGCTATTCTCCCGTTCACAATGTGGTGCGTGGCGTTGATTATCCGGCGACTCTTGTTACGACGGCTGATCATGATGACCGCGTGGTGCCTGCTCACTCTTATAAGTTCATTGCAGAGCTGCAAGACAAGCATGAAGGTGGCGCACCCGTGATGATTCGTATTGATGTTAATGCGGGCCATGGCGCCGGAATGCCGCTCAGCAAAGCGATCGATTTAACCGCCGATATCTACGCATTTACTCTGTTCAATATGGGGATTGCGTCTCTAGATTCACTTTAACGAATGCTTGATTCTAGATAACTGGGTATTTTACTCAGACCAAGAAGCCTCAAAATCTGCCTTAGATTTTGAGGCTTTTCATATATATGAAAACCAATCAAAACTGCACCATATTTCCTTCACTTTCACACACTGTTTTCCGTGATAGCCGCCACCATTACTGATGAAATGAAAGCGATTTCAAGCTGATATTTCACGCAATATTAATCCTAACCTGTTGATCTTAAATCAGTAGTTTTCGTCATGGATATTCTAAAAGTTTCATGGATTTTAGGCTGATTTATCAGTGTGAACAGCGACCAACTTTTCAACGCTTTCATTGCTTAATATTTCCCTGTTCGATGAAAACTCAAAAAAATAATAGGGAAATATAATGCAAAAATTTAAGCTTTTGCCAATAACAGTCGCAGTGGCGGCGTCGCTTGCTTCAATCTCTTCTTTTGCTGCTGATACTGATATCGAAGCATTAGAAAAACGAATTCAAGAGTTAGAATCTAAGGTTGTGGATATTGATTATGTCAACGATCAACAGCCCGCTGTCCTAACTGCAGAAACTAAGGTGCCAGAAGGCATCGTCTTCTCTGGTTATGCTCGTTACGGCGCTCACTACAAGAGCGGTGATGAGCGTTACGTAGACATCGGTACAACAGGTCGCTCTGTCGGTCGTTTGGGTAACGAAGCCAATGGTGGTGAAGTTCAGTTAGCTAAGCTTTTCCAAGCTGACAACGGTGCGATTTGGGACGTTGTATTTATGGCTGACCACTGGGAAGCAGATGCTTGGGCTGACGACGGCGGCTTGAGCATGAAAAAAATGTACGCTGGTGTAACCAATGTATTTGAAAGCCAACCTGAGCTGTACATGTGGGCTGGTCGTGACTTCCATCAACGTCCGCAACAAGGTCTGAACGATTACTTCTGGATGACACACGATGGTCAAGGTGCAGGCTTTAACAACCTAGACTTCGGTGGTGCCAAGCTAGACATGGGCTTTGTTGGCCAAGTGAAAGGCGGCCTCGTAAATGACAACGGTCGATACGCAATCACTTCTAAACTTCACTCAATTAACGCGGGTATCGGTCAACTAGACCTATATGCGAACTATGGTTTTGCTTCAGATGAAGCCGACTCAGACGTAGCGGGTGATCCAAAAGTAAGTGATGAAACAGCATATCTAGTAGGTGCAACTTTAGGGCTGGGTGAGTCTAACAAGTTGATTGTTAAGTATGGTGACGGTGCAGACACTTCGGTTTATGACCTAAAAGGTGACTACCAAACTTTGTACGCAAGTGTTGAAGGTAGCTACGCAGCAACTGACAACTTCATCATCGATTACTTAGTGTCGTACAAAGACAACTCTGGCTCAGACTTAGATCGCGAGAACACGGAATACGCGGGTATCGTTCGTCCACAATACCAATGGGATGATGTTCACTCTACATGGCTAGAGGCTGGCTACGGTATGGTTGATTACGATGACGACGGTGAAGAGAACGCTTGGAAAGTAACGCTTTCTCAGAACGTTTCTCTAGGTGGCTTACCTTGGAGTCGTCCAATGCTTCGCTTCTACACAACTGTGGGTGATGTAGAGACAAAAGGCGCTCCAAAAGACAATGGTAATGTAGATACATTGTCATTCGGTGCGATGTTTGAAGCTTGGTGGTAATCACAAGCTAGCAACAGCAGCTCTTTGAATTAGGCATATTTTCAAAGAGCCTGTGTTTAAAAGTAGTAAAGACTGTCCATTTTAGCCCTAAAGGCAGATTAATTAGGGCACGTTTCAATTAACTCCATTCTTGGGCACATTTTTTGTGCCCTTTTTTTTCGTCTTGAATATCTGTTGTATCATTTTGGATTGCCTCTCCCTCTGCTCTCCATGACATCTTCAATACCTCGTTTCATATTATTTTAATCTATCTCGCGTACCCTGCTTTATCCCTAGTAATTGTAATGGCTAACTCACGTCGTAGCCTTTGCATATCAATAGCCTAGATGGTGGAAAATACTCGATACCCATCGTATTTGATACGCCAATAGGTGTGTTGAAACCCCTTCACGGAACTAAGGCTTTTAACAAAACTGACTCACGATGGATTCATGATTCCATGAAACAGTTTCATGGCGTAAAGTGAATCTGTAAGCGCTTTCATGATTTCCACAACTGGCATTTTTACCTCCAACTTTAGTGTGATGACACTCACTTCAACTAAAACGTAATTTCTTAATAATCGTTTTGTAAGCGGTTACAAGCTAATGAAGTATCGAGGTTCGAGTGGCGACAATTAAACACGTATCAGAACATGCAGGTGTGTCTCAGGCGACAGTGTCTAGAGTTATTAATGGCACTAGCAGAGTGAGTCATGACAAGAAGTTAAAGGTTGAAAAAGCGATCAAAGAATTGGGTTATCGCCCGAACTCTATCGCTCAAGCTTTGGCTTCAAGTCGTACCGGAAGTGTTGGTGTTGTTGTTCCAGAACTGGGCGGTTCTTTCTATTCAGGCATCTTGCATTGCATAGAAGAAAACCTACGCCGCTTTGGTTACCACGCTGTTGTTACAGCGGGTTCGAACACCGAACAAGGGCAGCGAGAGTCTGTGGAGTTTCTGTTGGGGCGTCGTGTTGATGCTTTGATTCTTCACACTCAACTGCTCAGTGATGACTATTTAATTGAATTGGAAGAACAGGGGACCCCTGTGGTTTTAATCAACCGCTTCATCCCAGAAATGGCGATGAGTTGCATAGATATTGATAACGAAGTCGGGGGGCTACTCGCTACTCAATATCTTTTGCAAAAGGGACATACAGATATCGCGTGTATTACCGGGCCTTTAGATAAAGCAGATGCTAGGGGGCGTTTGCAAGGGTATCGAAAGGCCTTGGAAGAAGCGGGTGTGCCATACGATGAAGCCTTAGTCTCGGAAGCGGGTTTTACTGAAGAGACGGGCATCAGCGCTATGAAAAAGCTGATGAATCGTAAGTGTCATTTCACAGCAGTATTTGCTTCGAATGATCACATGGCATTCGGCGCTTTTGAGGTGCTGCATCAAGAGGGACTGTCAGTTCCGAAAGATGTATCACTGGTGGGCTTCGATAACACCATCTTCGCGCGTTATCTGACCCCTAGTTTGACCACCATTAATTTCCCTATTGAAGAGATGAGCGTTGAAGCAGTACAGCTCACTCTACAGAAGCTAAAAAAAATCAAACATGACGTGAACTTTAAATTGCTGCCGACGTTGGTCACTAGAAACTCGGTATCGGATTTACCAGTTACCCTATAAAAATATTAAGGATAGAACATGAAATTTAAGACCTTGGCGCTTTCATGCGCGGTTGCTTTAGGATTAGGTACAACGGCTGTGAATGCGGCTGACAAAGAGATTCGTTTCGACGGCTTCCCTGATTTCGATAGCAGCCTGAAGGTGTTACTGCCTGATTTCGAGAAGAAGACAGGGATTAAAGTTGATTACCTTATGAACAACCACGGTGACCACCACACGAAACTAACGACTAACCTAGCAACGGGCTCTGGTGCGGGTGATGTGATTGTTGTCGACGTTGAGAAAATTGGTCCATTCGTTGGCTCTGGCGGCCTCGTTAACCTGTCTGAAAACTACGGTGCAGATAAATACGAAGAACGATTCGCACCTTACGCATGGGCACAAGGCAAAGGCGCTGACGGCGACATGTACGGCATTCCTGTCGATCTAGGTCCAGGGGTTATGTACTACCGCACCGACGTATTCGAAAAAGCGGGCATTGATGTAGAAGAAGCAATCAAAGATTGGGATTCATACATTGCTGCTGGTGAAAAACTGAAAGAGCAAAACGTACAACTTATTGCTTCAGCAGCCGACGTAGCACAAGCGATCATCTTCACGACGGTTCCTGAAGGTGAAGGTCTGTACTTCGATAAAGATGGCAACCCTGTTGTGACATCAGAGCGTTTTGTTCACGCTTTTGAAGTAGCAAAAGAGATTCGCGACAAAGGTTTAGACGGCCGTATCCTAGCTTGGTCTAACGAATGGTACGAAGGCTTTCGCAACGGCACATTTGCAACTCAACTTTCTGGCGCTTGGCTTCTTGGTCACCTAAACAACTGGATTGCACCGGAAACTAAAGGTAAGTGGGCAGTAGAAAACCTACCTGATGGTATCTACGGCAGCTGGGGTGGTTCATTCCTTTCAATTCCAACTCAATCAGACAACCCAGATGAAGCTTGGGCGCTTATTGAATACATGACGACTGACCGTGAAGTACAGCTTAAGCACTTCGAAACGATTGCTGCTTTCCCAGCGAATACAACAACGTATGACGATGAGCTTTTCCAAGAAGAGATGGAGTTCCTAGGCGGACAAAAAGCCCGTCTTATTTTTGCTGAAGTTGCGCAAAACATCAAACCAGTATCTCCAGCACAAGGCGACCACGTTGCACGTTCTATCATCTTAGAGAACGCATTGATGGAAGTACTTGATGAAGGTAAAGACATCGAGACAGCGCTTAAAGAGGCTGAGCGTCTAATCAAGCGTCGCACGCGTAATCTTTAATTTGTTATTACTTTGAGTAAGTGAGGAGGCGCGGATAGCGCGCTTCCTTTTTTAAGAGGTCGTTACTATGAATCATACAGCGAGCACAACGATAGAACCTTCGGAGCAAAGCTTTTTTTCTCGTCTGAATTTGAAAGCGCTTACACCGTATGGATTTCTTCTACCGTTTCTGATCATTTTTTCTGTATTTGGGATCTTCCCGCTGTTGTTCTCTGTTTATCTTTCGTTCCATGAATGGAACCCTGTGAAGGGCATGGATGCGATGGAGTTTGTGGGTTTTGAGAACTATCACATTGCTTTAACTGACCCATGGTTATGGCGCTCATTAAAGAACACATTGTGGCTAGCAATCACGTCAGGTGTGGCTCAGCATTTAGTTGCTATTCCAGTGGCTTACATGTTGGTTTCGATGGGTGACCGTATGCGTCACTGGCTAACATCGGCGTACTTTTTACCGTTCATCACATCAACGGTCGCAGCGTCACTGATTTTCTTCAACATGTACTCTCCTAACTCAGGAATTATTAACCAAACGCTGATGGCTCTGGCTGATAGCACGCTGTTTGGTTGGGCATTTGCTTGGGTTAATGATTTTCAGCCCATCCGCTGGTTAGACGATGCCACTATGGTGAAGCCGTCTATCGCGATCATGGTTTTCTGGAAATACACCGGTTTTAACATCGTCCTTTACACCACGGGTTTAATGACGATTCCTAAAGACATTTTAGAAGCTGCTCGTATGGATGGTGCCAATGCCTTCCGCCGCTTCTGGAACATCTCACTACCAATGATTCGTCCATTTATCTTCTTTGCAATTACGATGACCATCATCGGTAACCTGCAAATGTTTGAAGAACCGTTCGTACTAACGCGTGGCACAGGTGGTACAGGCCAATCTGGTTTAACTATCTCTATGTACCTCTACAAAGTGGGTTGGGAATGGCTAGAAATGGGCACGGCCTCAGCGATTTCATGGCTTCTGTTTGCACTCATCGCAACGTGTACCTTGGTTCAATTTTTATTCTTCGGTAAGAAAGGCTTAGGGGAACATTAAGATGTCGACATCAATTAAGACAAATACTTCACCACTAAGTGGCCTAATGCCAAGCGAACGCACCATGTACATCATGACTAAGATCTTGATGGTGATGCTCGGCATATTACTGGTTGTTTCTGCAATCATTACGGTGTTTCCGTTTGTGTGGTCAGCTCTGCTTTCAACACGTGATCGTTCGGAAATCTTTGGTTCGGGCATCAGCTTTGCCATTGGCGATAGCTTGGCAATCAACTACGCAAAACTGCTAGAAATCATTCCGTTTTGGAAAGCGATGTTTAACTCGATTTACGTGGCTTTCTTAGGCACCACCATCTCGCTGTTGTTCTGTAGCATGGGTGGTTACGCATTTGCTGTGTTTAAGTTCCGCGGTAAGAACGTGTTGTTCGGCATGCTGGTTGGCTCGATGGCGATTCCGCCTGTGCTTAGCTTGATCCCTTACTTCATGATCGTGAAATTCTTAGGCTTGCTGGATAACCATATGGCGGTATGGCTACCGTTCACCACCACACCATTTGGTATCTTTTTGATGCGTCAGCACGTGATTGCATCGATTCCTAAAGAGCTATTAGAAGCGGCGAAACTGGATGGTGCAGGCGAGTTCAGAACGTACTGGAGCGTGGTACTGCCACTGATGAAACCAGCATTAGCAACGCTTGCGATTGTTCAGTTCGTCTTCTTCTGGAACATGTTTATGCAGCCTCTCGTGGTGCTAAACAACCCTGACAATTACGTCATCACACAAGCACTACGAAGTGTTCAAGGCATTCCGAATACGCCATGGGGCGCGGTAATGCTAGGTACCACAATTTCTATTTTACCACTCGTGATTACATACCTGTTCGCATCGAAACAGATGATCAGTGGTTTAACGTCCGGCGCAGTTAAAGGTTAGGTTTAAGGGTTATAACAATGAATAAATTTCAACTTCCAAGTGATTCAAAGTTACGCAGTAAGGAATTTGTATTCGGTGTCGCGACATCTTCATACCAAATTGAAGGCGGCGTTGAAGAGGGCGGTCGTACACCGTCTATCTGGGACACTTTCTGTAAGAAGCCGGGCAAGGTCGATAACGGTGATAATGGTGATGTGGCGTGTGATCACTACCACCTATGGAAACAAGATATCGAGATGATTCAAGGCTTAGGCGTTGATGCTTACCGCCTATCAATTGCCTGGCCGCGTATCCTGCCGCAAGACGGTGTGGTGAATCAGCAAGGCCTTGAGTTTTACGGTCAAATCATCGACGAGTGTCATGCTCGTGGCATGAAGGTGTATGTGACGCTTTACCACTGGGATCTACCACAATACCTTGAAGACAAAGGCGGCTGGTTAAACCGAGAAACGTCTTACAAATTCGCAGAATATGCAGAAGTGGTGAGCAAGTACTTTGGTGACAACATCGACGTATACACCACACTCAATGAACCGTTTGTTTCTGCATTCCTAGGCTACCGTTGGGGCGAACATGCGCCGGGTATCAAGGGTGAGAAAGAGGGCTACTTAGCATCTCACCACCTAATGTTGGCTCACGGTTTGGCAATGCCGATCCTTCGTAACAATGCACCTCACGCTAAGCATGGCGTGGTATTCAACGCGACGCCGGCTTACCCGCTGACGCCACAAGATCAAGGTGCGGCAGATTACTGCGAAGCGGAAAACTACCACTGGTTCATCGACCCAGTATTAAAAGGTGAGTACCCACAGCTGGTGGTTGAACGTCAAGCGATGAACATGCCAATGATCCTTGAAGGTGATTTAGACATTATCAGCGCACCGGTCGATTACATCGGTATCAACTACTACACGCGTAATGTCGCTCGCTTTAACGAGAATGGTGACATTGAATCGGTGAAACAAACCGATGCTGAACACACCTACATTGGCTGGGAGATTAACCCACAAGGTCTAACCGATTTATTGGTCAGACTGGATGCTCGCTACGAAAACATGCCACCTATCTACATCACAGAGAACGGTGCTGCAGGTAACGACGAGCGTATTAACGGACAAGTGATGGACGACCAACGAGTTCGTTATTTCCAAGGCCACATCGAAGCGGTTCACAACGCAGTTGAAGCTGGCGTGAAAGTCGATGGTTACTTCGCTTGGAGCCTAATGGATAACTTTGAGTGGGCATTTGGCTACTGCCAGCGTTTTGGCATCGTCCACGTTGATTACACCACTCAAGAAAGAACACTGAAACAGAGCGCAATTGCGTACCGAAATATGCTTCTAGAGCGCGCTGAGGAGAACAGATAATGGCTAAAGTAGAATTTAAGAACATCAAAAAATCATTCGGTGACGTTGAAGTTGTAAAAGAGTTTGATTTTACGGTTGAAGACGGTGAATTCGTGGTTTTCCTTGGTCCATCTGGCTGTGGTAAATCGACTACGCTACGCATGCTTGCTGGCCTTGAAAGCATCAGCTCTGGTGACATTGTGGTTGGCGGTAAGTTGATGAATAAAGTCGATGCGAAAGACCGTGACTTGGCGATGGTATTCCAAAGCTACGCTCTGTACCCACACATGACCGTTTACGAGAACATCGCGTTTGCCCTGAAACTGAAAGGCATGCCGAAAGCAGAAATCGACGTAGAAGTTTTAAAAGCGGCGAAAATGCTAGAGCTTGATCCACTACTGAGCCGTAAGCCGAAAGAGCTTTCTGGTGGTCAGCGTCAGCGTGTAGCAATGGGCCGTGCGATGGTTCGTACACCAAAAGTGTTCTTGTTTGATGAGCCGTTATCTAACCTAGACGCAAAACTGCGTGGTGTGATGCGTGAAGAGATCAAACACCTACATCGTGAGCTTAAAACCACCACGATCTACGTAACACACGATCAGATCGAAGCGATGACATTGGCGGATCGCATCGTGATTTTGAAAGACGGTTATGTGGCTCAAGTTGGCACACCAACCGAGGTGTTCCAACGCCCGGCTAACAAGTTTGTCGCGCAATTCATAGGTAACCCATCAATGAACATGTTGGAAGCCAAACTGATTGAAAAAGAAGGCGAATACTTTGTTGAACTTGGCGATGTTCATATCCCACTGCCAGATCGTTTTAAGTCTCTGGCCTCTAAAAACTTAGCGCTTCACTTTGGTGTTCGTCCAACAGATATCCACCTTCGTGCTGAGCAAGTTGACCACGATCGCGTATTGCCATTCCCTGTGAAAATTAAAGACAAGGAACTACTTGGCGCGAGCATTCTTCTGAAAACAGAAATTGGTGGTCAACCGCTGATGGTTGAAACCCAAGCCGCTGAAGTGGATGTGAAAGAGCTGACACTTTACTTGGACTTGGATGCTTTCCACCTGTTTGACGCACTGAGTGAGAACTCGCTAGCGAGCTAGCCAGTCAATTTAAATCAGTCATTGAGCTGACACCAACCAACTTACGACAAATTGTTTTGGCTCCTCCTGATTTGGGAGGGGCTAGGGATAGTGATGATGAAATTCGGATATTTTGACGATAAAAACAAAGAATACGTAGCAACCACACCGTGCACACCGATCAAATGGTGTAATTATGTAGGCACATTAGATTTCGGTGGCATTGTTGATAGCAACGGCGGTGTGCTGTTGTGTAAGGGCGATCCGGCACTCAACCGTATCACTAAGTACATTGCACAACTGCCAAACTCTGATTTTAAAGGCTCGACCCTTTACCTAAAAGTACGTGATGAAGCGGGCAACGTAGAGGTGTTCTCACCTTTTTACACACCGACTCTGAAGCCTCTTGATAAGTTTGAAAACCACACCGGTTTGTCTTACACCACCATCGTTGCGGAAGCGTTTGGTGTGCGTTGTGAAGCGACCTTCTTCGTACCAAAAGCTGACCAAGTACTGCTGCAAGACATCAAGGTCACCAACATTTCAGATAAAGCGCTGCACGTTGATGTGGTGCCTGTATACGAATTCACGCACTTCGATGCACTTAAGCAACTACTGAATGCCGATTGGGTTCCACAAACTATGACGCTTAAAGCGCACCAACAAGAGTCGGGTCATACCGTGCTTGAGCAGTATGCCTTCATGAAGCGTGACTACGCGGTGAACCTGATGACAGCGGATCGCCCTGCGACGTCTTTTGATGGTGATCGCCAATCGTTCCTAGGTAATTTGGGCTACGGTACATGGGCAGCGCCAGAAGCACTAAACAATGATGAATTAGGCAACACCGAGTGTTTGCGTGGCGACAACATTGGCGCACTGAACCTGCGTCTGGGTTGGTTATCTCCAGAGCAGACCGAACGTACGATTGTACAAATCGCGCAAGAACAGAGCCTAGAAGCAGCATTGCCTCTATTGGCTAAATATCGTGACCATCAAGTGGTCGATTCTGCGTTCGCTGAACTGGCTGAACATTGGGATGGTTACCTACAAGCGGTTCAGGTTGAAACGCCAGATCCGGCAATGAACTCGATGCTGAACGTACATAACCCACGTCAGTGTCACACAACCAAAAACTGGTCTCGTTACTTGTCTCTGTACCAGCTTGGCTATGGCGCACGTGGCATTGGGTTCCGTGATTCTTCGCAAGATACATTGGGCGTAATTACGCACATGCCAGAAGAAGCGCGTGAATTCATCGAGCGTCTGTTATCTGTGCAAAACACCAACGGTTCTGCGATGCATCAGTTCTTCCCATCAACGATGGAAGCGAACGCGGGTGACTCGCGTGAAGAGGAAGATCGCCCGGATTACTACGGTGATGATCACCTGTGGATCATCTACGCGGTCACGCAATATGTGAAAGAAACGGGCAATGCAGACTTCTTGAATAAAGCGATCCCGTTCTATCAAAAAGACAAAGCGGGCAACCCAGTCGAAACGGGAACGGTTTGGAACCACCTGTGCCGAGCGATTGAATTTACCTACACCAATACTGGCGAGCACGGCCTACCGCTGCTAGGTTTTGCTGACTGGAACGACACGGTGAACCTGCCAACCGGTGCTGAGTCGATGATGGTGGCTAACATGTACGGCAAAGCACTGCTCGACATGTTGGATTTGTGTGAGCTGCGTGGCGAAGTGCAACTGACGGCTAAGTTTAACGATCAGTACCAACAGATGCAGAGTACGGTGAATGAGTGCGGTTGGGATGGCGAATGGTTTGTTCGTTACTTTGATGAGCAAGGTTTGCCAATCGGCTCTCATAAAAATGAGCAAGGGCAGATCTACACTAACGGTCAAAGCTGGCCTGTGATCTCTGGTTTCGCGACTCAAGAGCGTGCAACGCAAGCCCTAGACTCGGTTTACAGCAAGCTGAATACAGCGAATGGCATTAAGCTTTCAACTCCTGGTTACAACGGCTTTGATCCGCAGCTAGGTGGTGTTTCAACTTACCCACCAGGTGCGAAAGAGAACGGCGGTATCTTCCTGCATTCCAACCCTTGGGTGATGATCGCCGAAGCGAAAATGGGTAACGGTGAGCGTGCTTACGAGTACTACCGTCAAATCAATCCAGCTTCTAAGAACGACGACATTGATACCTTTGAATCTGAGCCTTACTGCTACCCACAGAACATTCTGGGTGACGAGCACAAACAGTTCGGTTTAGGCCGAAATGCGTGGCTTTCTGGTACGTCTTCTTGGACATACGTTGCGGGTACGCAATGGATTCTGGGTGTTCGCCCTGAAGTGGATGGCTTGCTGGTGGACCCATGTATTCCGGCAGAATGGCCTGAATTCAAAGTCCGTCGTCAGTTCCGTGGTGCGACATACCATATTCATGTCACTAACCCGAATAACGTCTGCAAAGGTGTGGTAGAGATGAAGGTGAATGGTGACCTGATTTCAGGTAACAAAGCGCCAGTGTTTACCTCTGGTGAGCACACCATCGAGGTGATTTTAGGTTAACAAAGAGAAGGGCGCTTTATGCGCCCTTTATTGCTTCTTTAGTTTGCTTCTTTCGTTGCAGTTGTTTCGTTAGCAATGCGTTCTCTGGGGGCTGATTTCGCATACAGCAGTTGCTTTACTTTGCTTTCTTTATGTTGGCTGATAGGTGGCTTGGCATTGCCAAGTAAAGGTTTGAGATTGGTTCGGGCTAAGCGTCAATAAGCCAATCTGGTTATTGAATGCGTCGGCTGGACAAGTCATTGGTTCTATTGCAATACTTTGCTCGCTCGTCGGCGTGTACAGCTGAACGAATGGGTAGCTTTCATCTTGTTGGTAGCGAATTGCGGCAGACGAATCTGAGCGCGTAAACGCAAGTTGATTGGTTGTCTTGGAATCAAATTCAAAGCAATGATTTAAGCTTTGATTGGTGAGTGAATCGTCCAAAGACAAACGGTCAAAAGCGTGCTTTTCGCCATTGGGTAGGTCGTTTTCGTGTATGACTTCAGAGCAAGGCGACATAGCGAGTCCACATTGCGCTAGCTCAGTGCCGAGTGAGAAATAAGGGTGCCAAGCATCACCGAATGGGAATGCAGAATCACCGAGATTAGAGATGGTCGTTGAGGAAGTGAGTTTACCCGTGATATCGATAGTGAAGGCGACTTCAAGTTTAAAAGCAAACGGGAAAGCAAGATGCAAAGACGACGTTTGATATTGCAACGTCACACTGGCGGATTCTTCAGTGGCTACGCTGTTTGTGATTGAAAAAGGTTGGTTGTAGAGCAGGCCATGTACGGCGTGATCAGACCAAGGAAAGTTAACTGGGAGTTGATGGTTTTGGTTATCGAAACTGTAACGACCTAAGTTTAAACGGTTTGGAAAAGGGAATAATTTAGCACTGCGGGAAAAGAACGGATGTTGGTTGATCAGTTCATCATAATTCTGATAACCACAAATAAAAGAGAATGGACTGTTGTTGACAATATATTTATTTATAACAGCGCCAAATCCATTGATTATTTGAAGTTCTATACCATGTTGGTGGTTTATTAATGTGACTGAGTCAATATTTCCAAATTTTTCATTTATAATTTTAAACATGTTGATGTCTCCATTTTAAAAAGATATTAACAAGAAGAAAAAAATATTCAATGGCGGTTTTAAAATGAATAATAAAATTCCATATACAAGCTATTCAGGAAATTCAGAACACCTTTGCAAAAAAGGTGATGCAGTTGAATTTATTCAACCTTGGTACACGCCAATTTCCACTACGCCAGAAAACACTGGCATGGCGGTAGGCGGGATTGGTAACACATTTACACTGACGCCAAATGGTAACACACCGAACTTCAGTTTTATTCCAGGTATATTTGTTGATTGCTCAGAGCAAGTGGTTAATTTTAATGATTTTTATGCGTCGGTGATGGATGTACCAACCATCGACACGCTACAAGTCATTGATGAGCAAGAGCTGAGTGTTCACCTAAACTTCTATCCTGCTTTGTTTGATGGTAAGAAGATTGAAAGCTCAGAAATGTCGAATGCGATTAACCACATTCGCGCGGCATTGAAAAATGGTCACTTCTACCAAGATAATAAATCTAACTTTATAAAGTGGAACGTTGAGTTTTCAAATAAGACTAAATTATTGATTGAAGAAGATTCATCGTCGATTATTTGTCAATTATATGTCGCCTTGGATTTCTTTAATGGTTTATTAATTAATGACACAACGAGATTATTATCACTTACTGCGGGTGAAAATAATGATACAGGTAGTGTTAATGGTAGGGATATAGAATATCAAGCTTTATATCCATTGGCTGAATATAAATATAGTAGTTTCGATGATATTAAAATAAAGCGTAAGGTAGTCTCTCCGATCGTTAAAGAGGACAAACGACTGTGTTCTTTGCCTATGCACTGGAATCACTTTGAATTAACCAATGATTCATCGCAAACACGTGTGATTACGCTTGCTCAGCCGCTACAAAACTTGATTGGCTCAACCTATCAAAAAGGTCGTGATGGCATTCAAGATTCGGCGTGTACCTTGTCTCAAAACCCAATTGCTCAGCAGCATCAAACGGTTAACTTAAAGGGTGAAAGTCGTAGCTTTACGGGTGTTCAACTGACCAGCCAATCGCCTTATCAAAGCGATATTGAAGGTGAAGTGGTGTTTGGTGTTCAAGCGGATAATCAACTGACAGAATCTGGCAAGGTTTCGATTTCTGTCAAGCCAACGCTTTATAGCTCTAAGACAGCGGAACAAACAGAGTTCGCACTGAAAACAGGCCGTACCAACGCTGAATTCCAAACAGGAATTTACACAGGGCGTGAAGCGTTGAGCGCATTGGTTGTGGTTCAGGTTGAATTGGAAGCGGGTGAGTCTGTTGATCTGCGTTTTGCTCAAGTGATGGCTCACAGCAAAGTCATGCTTAATGGCTGGCATTCAGACAAGGCTTACACGCAATTCTACCCGCAAACGCAACCGGCTCTGCCTATGTTAGAAGACATGTTGCCAAAACTCGAAACCATTGAGCAACAGATCGTCGCGCAACAAACGGCCTTCTTAGAGCAAGCTCAACGCAAAATTTCACAGCCTGAATCGGCACTGCGCTATGCGACGATGGCGATGAATTCATTGTCTTTCCTAGCCGAATCAACGGTATGGGATAAAGAAGATAAGTTCCTAGTGAAAGAGTGTGTTGATTACCCATTCTTTAACTCTCTGGATGTGTATTTCTACGGCTCATTCTCTCTGCTTTACTTGCTGCCAGAGCTTGATGGCTGCGTGATGAAAGAGTTCTCGAAAGCTATTTTGGCCGAAGACTTTACCGAGCGCCGATACTGGGAATACGAAGCGACACCGAATGCAGAATTGATTGATGACAAGTACCAAGGCGTACGTGCCATTCGAGGCGCGGTAATCCACGACTTGGGTAGCCCATTCGACATCCAGCCTGATGCTTACAGCTGGCACAACGTGAAAGAGTGGAAGGACTTGGCGCCGAAATACATTCTTATGGTGTACCGCCACTATCAAAAGACACAAGATATCTCGGTGGTTGAAGAGTGCTGGCAGGCTGTCACTGAGAGCATCGATTTCTTATCGAACTTGATTGCTGAGGGTGACGATTTACCACTAACCCGTGGCACAGACGATACCTTTGATAACCTCGCGTCTCACGGCATCTCTATTTACTGTGCGAGCCTGTGGGTTGCTGGCCTACAAGCAGCAAGCGAGCTTGCACAATTGATGGGTGAAAGCGAGCTAGCTAGCGGTTACTTAACGCGTTCGAAAAAGGCGTTAGCAACAGTTGAGCAAAGCTTGTGGGATGACAAAGAGGGTTACTACCACTTCTTCGTCACGCCCGTTCAAGCTAAGCATTTAACAGGTCTGGGCTACAAAGACTTGGACGCCTTAGGGCTTTCACTGACTGGCGATGCGATTGCCGATAAGAACATTCTCAATGAGTATCTCAATGAAACAGATACTTCAATCAGCATCAGCAAGGTGTCTCAAAGAGTCTCTAAGAAGCGATTATTGAGCGAGACCGCGCCACAAGCCTTTACGCAAGACTACTTAGATTTAGTACCTGATTCAGATAACAGCTTTGGCGATGCTTTATTGGCAGACAGCTACTTAAAGTTAATCGGACTAGAAGGTATTTTCCCACAAGAGAATATCAAACGCGCCCTAGATTATGTTTATAAGCACAACTTTGAGATCAATAGCCCTAAGCTTGGTGTCGCGAACATGACGCTGGCTGACGGTTCACCGCATGAAGCGTTCCAAGCGCAAGACGTGTGGATTGGCGTGCAGTTTAGTGTCGCGACAGCGTTGAGTCTGGCGGGTAAATCTCAGCAAGCGGAAACATTGATGGATACCGTGTATACCGCGCTGTATGACTATTCAAAAATTCCATTTGCAGCGCCAGAAGGGTTCAACTGCTCAGTCTCATTTGATGAGGAAGATCTTTCAGAATCTTTTAAATTGTCACAAATTGATGCGAAAAAGTGGCTTACTGCGCTTAAATTACAAAAGTGTGTGCTATCTGACGGTCGAGTGAGTCCTAACCTGACTAAAGACAGTGATAAATTTGTTAGTATGCTGCAAGGTGAAATATCAGCGGAGCAAGCCACCGCTCTTCACAAATGGTTACTGAGCACTGGATTGAAATATACCGCAGGTCGTTATTTCAGACCGGGAATGATTTTCGCCTACATGTATTAACTTAATGACACGAGTTTCAACAAAAGCAGTGGTATGCAGGTTGAAATCGGTGGGGAGCTTTCGGGCTTCCCAAATGTCACTGGATTAGGGTATCGAGATGCGCACTAAAACTAAAAAAACTACCGTATACGATGTAGCGAGGCTCGCCGGCGTTTCCCCAAGCACGGTTTCTCGTTTTCTTAATCGAACAACCTATGTGTCGGATGATAAAAGCCAGAATATCGAGCAGGCAATCAAAGACACCGGCTATAAACCGAATTTTCAAATGCAGGAAAACATTAATCGCCGTTCACTCACGATAGGCGTATTGGTGCAACACCCTGACAGCCCCTATACCAGTCGTATCCTCAACGACATGGAGAAAACCCTGATAGCTCAGGGTTATTCTTTGGTGATTGCGACAGGGCATTGGCAGAAAAAACTGGAATTACATGCACTGGAGTATCTGGCGAAAAGTAATGTTGATGGCATGATCATTGTGACCGGAAGCGTGAGTAAAGAAGATATCGCCAAATATGCACAAGACATCCCTGTCGTGGCGGTGGGGTATGACATCATTGATGACAACATCCGCACGATCAACATTGATAATGTGCTGGGCGGCTACATGGCGACCCTTCACTTACTGCAACAAGGGCACGTGAACATTGCTCATATCAAGGGTCTTTCAAGCCAACCTGATTCGGGAAGTCGCTTTGAAGGTTACAAGAAAGCACTTCAAGAGGCGGGGATTAAAGTGATGCCAAAGCTCGTCAAGCAAGGGGATTTCAGTAGTGAAACTGGCTATGAGAAAACCGTGGAATTAATTGAATCTAAGATTCATTTTTCTGCCCTGTTTGCCGCCAATGATCAAACGGCTTATGGGGCGATAAAGGCGCTCCACGATCACGGCTACAAGGTGCCAGAAGATGTGTCAGTGATTGGGTTTGATGACTTGCCAACGTCGAAGTATTTCACGCCAGCATTAACGACCTTAAGGCAGCCGATTGAAGAGATTGGCGAGGTGTGTGCTCAGTCGATCTTGAACTTGTTATCTGGCGAGCGGCATGAAGCTCGATTACCACCGATTGATTTAATCGTCAGAGAGTCGACTAAGTCTTTGTATCGATAGTGTGTAATGAAGCGATTTGATGACAGGGATTGATATTTCAAGATGAATTATTTCCCTTCAGAAACGAAAAATGTCGCATCCATGCGACATTTTTCTTTTGGCGGCCAAACCAGTTTTGCTATATCCATTCTAGATTTCAATCCATTCTACTCTTCATACTTGAAGCTGCAGCGTCGTTAACTGCCTAAGTTCACCCTAATCACATAGAACCCCTATGCTCATAGGGCTGAACTTATTTGTTGCCTAGCTGCAACTCCAATTATTTTGAGTATCGATAAATATTCAGAATGTACTTATAAGACGCTGTTAATGTTGATTAGTTCCCTTTATGCGGCATTTTTTTTCGATTTATCTTCTAAGTCGAATGACGCAGCGATTAATTTCTTGGTGTAGTTGTTTTTCGGCGCATTGAAAATCTCTTCTGCAGACCCTTCTTCCATTACTTCGCCCTTCTGCATCACCAGTACGCGATCCGACAGTGCTTTCACTACCGAGAGATCGTGGCTGATGAACAGGAAGCCGATATTGTGCTTGGCTTGAATGTCTTTCAACAGGTCGATTACTGTGAGTTGTACCGAGCGATCGAGTGCTGAAGTCGGTTCATCCAGCAAAATGAAAGAGGGCTCTAGAATCAGTGCGCGAGCAATCGCGATACGTTGTCTTTGCCCGCCAGAGAACTCATGTGGATAACGGTTTATTGAATTCGGCTCTAAGCGAACTTCAATCAATGCTTTGCGCGCTCTTTCTAAACGTTCTTGCTTGGATAGATGAGGTTGATGCACCGTTAAGCCTTCGGTGATGATTTCCCCAACTGTCATGCGTGGTGATAAAGAACCATAAGGATCTTGGAACACCATTTGGACATCTTTCTTGAGCTTGTGACGCTCTTTATCATTTAATAAGCTAACGTCTTGGCCTTTGTAAACAATACGTCCGGTACTCGGCAGCAAGCCGATTAATGCACGTCCAAGGGTTGATTTACCTGAACCAGATTCACCAACAATGCCTAGCGTTTCGCCTTGCTTAAGATTCAACGAAATGCCTTTTACGGCTTCGAAGTACTGGCTTTTACTCTTGATAAAGTGTGATTTCACCAAGAACTGAACTCGGATGTCGTCAGCACACAATAGTTCTGGGGCTGTCGCCTCAACAGGAACCTTAGCGCCTTTCGGAATCGAGTTAATCAGCATACGTGTGTAATCGTGTTTAGGGTTTTCGAACAAGGCTTGAGTGATCCCTTCTTCGACGAGTTCACCTTTACACATCACGAGTACGCGATCAGCAAAGTGTTTCACTACACCAAGGTCATGGGTGATGAACAAAATCGCCATGCCCATCTTGCTTTGAATCTCTTTGATTAAAGAGAGCACTTCCGCCTGAACTGTTACATCTAATGCTGTGGTTGGTTCATCAGCAATCAGAATGTCAGGTTCATTAATCAGTGCCATCGCGATCATGATGCGCTGTAACTGACCGCCCGAAAATTCATGCGGGTATTTGCTGTAAGCCTGCTCTGGCATAGGTAAGTGAACAAGCTCAAACAGCTCGAGCACTCGTTGTTTTGCCTCTGATTTTGATACCTTACGATGACACATAATGGCTTCAGCCACTTGCGTTCCCACTCGCAGGTATGGATTCAGTGATGTCATTGGCTCTTGGAATATCATGCCAATTCTGTCGCCGCGAATTGACTGCATTTCACGCTCGGTCTTTTCAAGTATCGACTGGCCCTCAAATTCTATTGCAGATTGAGCGTCAATAATCGCGTTATCAGGAAGCAAGCGCATAAGCGCGTTGGAAGACACAGATTTACCAGAACCTGATTCACCAACAATGGCCAAGGTTTCGCTGGATTTAAGGGTAAAGTTAACCTTTTTCACCGCATCAACGATTCCATCGTTGGTTTTGAAGCTAACGGAGAGGTTATTGACTTTAAGAAGAGCCCGGTCCGACATGATATATCCTTATCAATTTAAGACATTAGGTGAAGATTGAACTTCTGACGTTGTTTTAAGTTGCCCAAAATGGTGATGAGCACGTTGAATTTGTTCTAGTTCGAGCATCCAATGCGAACTGCGCTGAGCGCTGCAAAAAGCGATCAGGTGATTGAGCAAACCTTCGCTCTGCTTTTCTAATAACCCAAAGGTACGTTGAATCAGCTCAGTGTTCTCCAGAGAGATAAATTGCATCAGAGCGTAAGATTGATTCAAGGTATCGAAGGCTTGTTGATGCTGACCTAATCGGTTGAGTATCTCTGATTGAGCGACACTTGCATCTCTCAACCCGGCAAGCAGGCAGGCAAATTGGCAAGGCTTAATATCGCTTTGGTATGCTGCATCTTGGATGTGATGAGGAAGTGAGGTTAGAACATCACCATACAGGCGCTGTGCTTCAGGCCAGTGACCTTGTTCCATTAACTGTTCAGCTTTTAGGTAGTGCATCCAGCATCGTTCAATTTCCATATCCACATCCTCAATTTATAATATCAGAAAATGTTAATGATATTTATTATCAATTGCAAATTAAAATCATTCACATGTTAAGTTGGTGAATTAAATGACGAGCTATTCCTAAAAATGGCTTAAATTGTGTGTTATTTGTTCAGTTGAACAGCTGTGTAGCGTAAGTCACTAAATTTGTAGGAAATTACATCTACACTGATTTTATCTACACCCAAGTAATGAAGGACTAAGGAGGCGGCGATGGCGATGCAAAGACTCAATACAGAACAGCTGTATCAGGTAGCGGATTTAGATAAGCTACCATGTAAGTCGACCAAAGAACTGGCTCCAATTGACGAAATCGTCGGGCAGGAACGGGCACAAAAAGCCGTTGAGTTCGCGATGTCAATCAAGGAAAAGGGTTACAACATTTATGCGATAGGGCGAAATGGTCTGGGTAAACGCACCATGATCTTGCGCTATCTGAACCGTCACCCTCAAGAAGTGCAGGAGCTTTTTGATTGGTGTTATATCGCGAACTTTGAAGATATTCGTACACCTAAGGTACTGAAATTGCCGCGTGGTGTTGGCAGCAGCTTAAAGCAAGATATTGAAAAATTGATGCGTAAACTGCTGAAAGGTATGCCTCTAGCGTTTGATAACGAGATGTACTTTAGCCGTGCTGACAGGCTTAAAAACCAATTAGCAGCTAAGCAACAAGCCGCGTTAGAAAGCATTAGCCAAGAAGCGAAAGACAAGGGCATTAGCCTGACGATCACCACTCAGGGTGATTACCAGTTTGTGGCAATGAATGGCGATGATCTTCATACCGAAGAGAGCTTTGATCTGCTTTCGCCGGAAGAGCAAGATCAATTCGATAAAACCATTGATGGATTGGAAGTCGGCCTACGAACCATTTCTCGTGAGTTGACGGAACTTGAAGAGACGTACACTGAGAAAATTCAAAAGCTGAATGATGATACGGCGCGAGATGTGATCACGCACTTCATCAAGCAATTGAAGAAGGATTACAGCCAATATCCAGACATCAAAAAGTACCTAACGGCACTGCGTAAAGACATTGTCGACAACGCTGACATCTTCTTAGAAGAGAGCACGGAGCAAGCAGAAGTTGCAACGGCCTCTTTGGATAAGAAAATGCCGCGTCGCTACAAGGTTAATGTGATTGTGAGCCAAAAGGAGGAGACTCTGCCGATCGTGGTGGAAGAGAATCCAAATTATCACTCTCTGTTTGGCTATGTAGAAACGGCGACGTTTAAGGGTACTGTCTTTACTGACTTCTCATTGATTCGCGCAGGTAGCTTACACAGAGCCAACGGTGGCGTATTACTGATGGATGCGGTGAAGGTACTTGAGCAGCCGTACGTTTGGGAAGGCTTGAAACGAGCACTGCGTTCACGTCAATTGAGCTTCACTTCATTAGAGAAAGAGGTGACCTTAACGGGCGCGGTATCGCTTGATCCAGAGCCGATTCCATTGGACGTCAAGATCATCCTGTTTGGCGACTACCGAACTTACCAACTGCTGCAACACTACGATGCAGAGTTTGGTGAACTGTTCCGTGTAACGGCCGATTTTGAAGATGAGATGAAGCGTACTCCCGATTCTGAAATGCACTACGCGCGCTTTATTTCGAGTATCGTGCACGACAACAATATGCTGCATTGTGATCGCAAAGCGATTGCTCGCATTATTGAGCACAGCTCTCGTCAGGCGGGTGACCAAGGCAAATTGTCTCTTCACTCGGCACACATTGCTAATCTGCTTCGTGAGTCAAACTACGTGGCGAGAGGTTCAAAGTCGAACCTGATTCGTGCAACGCACGTTGACCAAGCGTTATCTAACCAACAGATGCGTGTCGGACGACTGCAAGACAGCGTGATGGAAACCTTCACTAACGGCACAACGCTAATCCATGTTGATGGTCAAGCGGTTGGGCAAGTGAATGCGCTGTCTGTACTCAGCACGACGGATCATATGTTTGGTGCGCCGAACCGAATCACGGCAACCACCGCTTACGGTGATGGTGAAGTGATTGATATTGAAAGAAACGTAGACCTAGGTGGCAGTATTCACTCAAAAGGCGTGATGATCTTGTCGGCTTACCTTTCTTCCGTATTTGGTAAGACAGCCAAAGTCCCGCTCACCACTAACATCACCTTCGAGCAATCGTATGGTGGCGTCGATGGTGACAGTGCGAGTATGGCCGAGTTCTGTGCGGTTGTATCAGCGTTCTCTAAGCAACCAAACCGTCAAGATATCGCAATTACAGGCTCGATGAACCAGTTTGGTGAGTCTCAGCCAATTGGTGGTGTGAACGAGAAAATTGAAGGTTTCTTTGATGTGTGTGAAATCAAAGGGCGTTCAAACGAACAAGGGGTGATCATCCCGCGTTCAAATGTTCACAACCTGATGCTACGCAGCGATATCGTGAAAGCGGTTGAAAAGGGCGAGTTTAATATCTGGGCGATTGACCATGTAACAGAAGCAATTGAGCTGTTCACAGGCAAAGCCGCAGGTGAGGCGAGTGATGAGGGTAGTTATCCAATTGATACTATATTTGGTATCGCCCAAGCTAAACTGAACGCACTGCGCAAATAGTTTGAATATCTAGATAGCTAAACAAATAAACAAACAGCCAAAACGCAAAAGCCATCGATTCTAGAGTCGATGGTTTTTTTGTTGGTTGAGGTTTAGTTTGCCAGTGAACTAATTGTAGTTGGTCAGCTTGCTGTATTCGGTGAAAGTCGCGTGTTAAAAGGCGTTACCCATTTCGTAAGCAAAGCTTGGTGCCATCGAACTTCAGTTTTGCCAACAAGTGTTTGGCGTTAGCTCGGCCAATATCATCAAATTCGACACCGTATCGAGCGTAGTGTGTCGATTTCTGTAGATTGCAGACGATGCCTCGCAATGGCGGAATCAGTGGTCCGTTGTAGTTCTCAGGGGTTATCTCAATAGACACGCGATCGGCAATCTGAATAGCACGAGAGGTTGGTGAGGTAACGAAACGACAACCACTTTTCGATAAGTCTCTTATCTCACAGTTTGCTCGCTGGTCGTTGAAGATGATTCTTGAAGCCAGATTCACTTCATAGCGTGTTTCTTTACGTAGCTGTGTCACTTGCATCGTGCTTGGTGTAGACAGCACTAGAATAGGGAAGGGTTCACCAATCTTATGGTGAATTTGGCTTCTAAAGTGGATAAGCGCGCCTTCACCTCGTAGAGAATACGCACGAGCGGTCATCCAAAAACCTTCTTGAAAGAAAAAGTTCAGATCTTCATTGGATACCTCGGGAACCTCAACCACAATACAGTTATCACTGTGCGTTCCGATAAACTTGGTGGTGGCGAGAAACTTCGTGCCAACGGGAGTCGAGACATTTAATGTCAGCTCACTGCCGTGCTCAATCATGGCCAGTGCATCAGTGCTATTGATAGTGGAAACGGTGCGATTACGAGGGTCTTGAAGTGCCTGATTATGCTCCAAAGGCTTCTTCAGGGGTGCGTTCATTATATGTTCTCCATGCGCCAACATGCGTCTGTTAGTTATACTGGTAACTTGCTAACAAGGGGTTATTACGTGCTAGATTTAGTGGACGTACTCACATAGATTTATAGAGTGCCTTTTATCATTGCTGATTTTATATTAAGCCGATTGCACTGAATTATTTGCTGTGTTTGTAAGTACTTAGTTTTATTTATATGCACTTGCGCTAGTCTATTACAAGGAACTCATACTTCAAACTTTTATTGTTTGTCGTATCAATTATTTGCAGGAGTTGAGAATGCAGGCAGTAAAATGGGATCAAGAAGTGAACCAGATCACGGTAGAGTTAGAACCCAACCAGTTCGCGGTCGTTAAGTATCAAAAGGACGGAGATGTACTACATATCACGTCGACACGCATTCCTGATGAACTGCAAGGCAAGGGCTTTGGGAAGGTGATGATGGAATCGGTATTGCCTGAAATTGAACAAGCGGGCTTCAAAATTGTGCCGGTTTGTAGCTATGTGGTTCACTACATGAATAGGCAGCCACAGTGGTCACACCTTCTATCCGATAAAGCATAACAACGAGTAATATGTCTCAATCAATATCGTCGAATAATCGAGCTCAACCTGAAGCGGGTTCAAGTCAAAATCAGCCAGAGCTTTATCAAAATGAGCTTTATCAAAAAATAGCGACCTCGCTGGGTTGTCATGAAGGGTTTGATGTCCAAGTGATTCAACGCCTATGGGGTGGATACGGCGAGTTAGTTCGCTTAGTCTTTTCTCAAGAAAGCAGTGCGGAACTCAAGAGTGTGATTGTTAAACATGTCGCGTTGCCAGATAAAGCTGAACACCCAAAGGGTTGGAATACCAAACTCTCTCACCAACGAAAGGTACACTCTTACCAAGTGGAAACAGCTTGGTATCAGTCATTCACCCAACAATGGGATGAGCGCTGCCCTGTACCTGTTGGGCTGCAATGTGAACTAGAAGAGAATGAGTGGCTGATTGTGATGCAAGACTTAGCGGATATAGGTTTTCCGTTAACCTCTCATTTTGATGTTCTTGCTGCTTCTGACTATCAGGCACCTAGTTACACACGAGAAGAGCAAAAACAACGCGATGCTTGCCTTAAATGGCTCGCTAACTTTCACGCAAAGCATATCAATATCAATCAAGAGCAGTTGTCATCATTGTGGCAAGTCGGTACTTATTGGCATCTAGATACACGTCCTGATGAGCTCAATGCCTTGGCTGATTTACCATTGAAGAATCAAGCCAAGCACATCGACCGTTTACTCAAAGAGTGTCCATATCAAACCTTAGTCCATGGCGATGCCAAGCTCGCCAATTTTTGTTTTGATTCTGAAAGCGAGCGAGCAGCTGCGGTCGATTTCCAATATGTGGGTTACGGCTGTGCGATGAAAGACGTCGCCTTGTTCATGAGCTGCGCGATTAGGCCACAAGATTGCGCAGAGCTTGAATCAGAAGTACTAGATGCTTACTTCCACTACTTGAAAGAGGCATTGGCGTACTATCAGCCACACCTTTCATTTGATGAGGTAGAAGCAGCATGGCGACCAATGTTTTACGTGGCGTGGGCCGATTTCCAACGTTTCGTAAAAGGCTGGAGCCCAGAGCATTGGAAGATTAACCCTTATACTGAGCAGTTGACCTTACGAGTGCTCACTCAATTAGATGAACAGGAGTCCGTCAATGTTCGATAGAACCGCGAGCTGGAAAACGCCGCAAAACTTTTTATTACTGATTTCGATTGTTGTACCGATCGCGTTTTCGAGCTGGATGGCTTTACTTAATAACTTCGTGATTGAGAAGGCGAACTTTGATGGTGCGGATATTGGCTTGCTGCAAAGTGTGCGTGAGATCCCGGGTTTCTTAGCGTTTACCGTAGTGTTTGTGTTGGCATTCATTCGTGAGCAACGCTTCATGTTGATATCGCTGGCGATGCTCACTGTAGGCACCGCGATTACGGGTCTGTTCCCCTCACTCACTGGATTGTTGCTGACTACCATTTTAATGTCGACGGGCTTTCACTATTTTGAAACGCTGAAGCAGTCTTTGTCACTACAATGGTTGAGTAAAGAAGAAGCACCAGAGATGTTAGGTAAGATGATCTCCGTTGGCGCGTTGGCATCTTTAATCACTTATGGCTCTATTTGGGTGATGTTAGAGCAACTCAAACTCGACTTTGCTTGGGTGTATGGCATCACTGGCGGAATTGGTTTGGTTTTAGTTTTGGTGATGACCTTTGGTTTCCCTGAATTTCAGACTAAGACCCAACAAAATAAGAAACTGGTATTGAGAAAGCGTTACTGGCTCTACTACGCACTAACGTTTATGAGTGGTGCAAGAAGACAAATCTTCACCGTGTTTGCAGGCTTTCTGATGGTAGAGAAATTCGGTTACTCGGCAGCTGACATAACGCTATTGTTCTTAATCAACTACCTATTTAACTTCTTGTTCGCAAAACGTATTGGTCGATTTATTGGTGTGGTGGGTGAGCGTAAGGCGCTGATTTTCGAGTATGTCGGTTTGATTGGTGTATTTGTCGGTTATGGCTTAGTGCAAAACGCAGAGTGGGCGGCAGCACTTTACGTGGTCGATCATTTGTTCTTTGCATTGGCACTAGCGATCAAAACTTACTTTCAGAAAATTGCAGATCCGGCTGACATGGCATCAACCGCTGGTGTCTCTTTCACCATCAATCATATTGCAGCGGTCGTTATTCCAGTGGTGTTTGGTGTGATTTGGTTGTCTTCTCCTGCAACGGTTTTCTATATTGGTGCAGTGATGGCCGTGGTTTCTCTAGCGCTATCTTTAAACATTCCGAAGAAACCTGAAGAGGGCCACGAAGTGCGAATGTTTAGCTGGCGCTAATGTTGGTCTCGATATTATGAAATAAGCAAAAAGCTCCAATAGTGATATTGGAGCTTTTTGTTTATGTGGGATATGTATATCTAATCCGCAAAATAGGTTTCACGCGGATCAGTTTCTTACGGTTTTTAATTCGGTACGCAGCTTGAAAATTCCCTTTGGTGCCTTGGTGAGTAAAATGCCGCAAAGCAGGGGGATCATCATAAACAATGATTGTTCAGACAGAACTTCACCGTTGACGTAACAAGATATTAGCAGCGCTACTACCGGGAAAATCAAAAAGCAGATAGACGCTTGGAAAGGGGTCGAAACCTGTCCTAATTTGAAGTAAGCCACAACGCCGCCAACACTCGCGACAAAGCCTAGGTAAACCACGGCTGAGATTGAATCCCCAGTGAAGGATTCAACATTCACGTTTTCACCTACAGCTGAAACAGCGAATAAGAATAAAGCAGCAATCAGGCTCGGTACGGCGTTGTAGGTTAGTACTTCAATACCTTTGCAGTGCTTTTGAACCAGCACATACATAACTGCGTGAATCGCAACAGCAAGGCCTAAGCAAACCGTGCCAATTAGGTAGTCATCGCCACCCATCTGCATTTCGTTGCCAAGGATTAAACATAGGCTCACAACAGCAGTAATCAAACCGAATATCTGGTGCTTCGCCAGTCGTAGACCTAAGAATAAGCCAGACATCAGCATCACAACCACAGGCATGTTGGCGAAGATGATCGACGCTAAACCTGAAGAGATGTATTGCTCGCCATAGATCATCAACGTAAACGGAATCGCGAAATACATCAGCGCAACAATAAGCAGCCATTGGCGCTTACCTTTAGGGAACAGCAGTGGTTGGTTGAAGACTTTCGCTAATACCGCAAGCAGAGGTGCTGCAAGTAAAAAGCGTAACGCAGTAGCAAAAATAGGTGGGATAGAATGCAATGCTACTTCCATAGCGAACCAAGTGGTTCCCCAAATTAAGCAAACAGAGACAAAAAGCAAGATAGTTAGAGACTTCGAATTCATGGTGACTACTCATTAATAATTATTTTAAATCATAAGCTTGTGGCGCCTTAACGACGTGGCACAGTATAGAAAGGTAGTCGGAGAAAAGTTTTGTCTTTTTATCTCTAATTGAAATGAAATATAGAAATTAAATCTCTAATGTAATCTTTTTTAATAATTTATTTTCACAAAGGCAGGGTGAGTTAAAGTTATTGTTCTTTTTGAGGGGTTGGTGGGAGATAGAAGGTTGAAATTGAGGCCGAAGTGAGAACATTATTTAAGGTGATTGTTTTATTCTTGATTGGTACTAAAGACTTAGTACGAGGCAAAAAGCCCCTTTATTTAATCAGACTATAAAGGGGTGAGAGCTACCACACGAAACGGTAAACTAAAAACGAAGGTTGAAGCCTAGCTCAACGATGCCATCAGAACGGGTACGGTCACTTGGACTAACGCGCTTTTGACCGAATGTATATTTCACATACGGTTCCACCCATTTGGGTTTCAGCGTAAAAGTGACGTCTTGGCTGTTGTAATAACCTTTTGACCCCGTTAATTGGCGGTCATGACTGAATGAATAAGCAAAGTTCATAAACTGTGTGGGAGAGTAACTGGTCCCAATGGTACTTTTCCATTCTCGGCTCGCATCACTTAAATCGAATAAAGGGAATTTTCGCCATTCATGGGATGTGTTACCAAATACCATTATGTTGTTGGTTAGAGCTGTTCCGCTGAATAAGCCAATATCATAAATATCAAAAAAATCGGTACGACCATAGCTGATGAAAGCTTCTGTGTAGTAATCACCTAGCATTACGCCATAGCCTGTACCTAGTTCTAAATATCCTTCAGAATCTATTTCTGCACTGATGTTCACTTCTTCAGTTGCTTGAATTACGCCGGATACTGTACCTATCCAGTTGTCTCCAGCTTTAGCTGTTTGAAAACTTAAACTCGGCTCGTGGTAGCTTAATGTTTGTAATTGATGGTCGTTTGCATATATGGCGAAGGGCATCAATAAAGTGATCAATAGTCGTTTCATCGTGTTCTCAACTCTCAAATAAAAAGGAGCCGCTAATAAGCGGCTCCTTTGCTTTTATATTTATTATTTTTTATTAGCTGCGGTTAGCGCGGTCTTTTACTGCTTGTTTAATTTGCTGACGTTGCTCTTGAGAAAGAGATTGAATCTTACCTTTTAACTCTTGCTTCTGGATATCTGAAAGGCCTCTTACTTTATCCTGTGCCGTGTTTTTAATATCATCAATACTTTGTTTCTTGCCGGTCAACAGGTAGTAACCTAGAGAGTATGGAGCTTTCCCTAATTCATCGACTTCAATAGCAATGATGTGTAGCATCTTAGCTGTATTTTCTGGTGACTGCTTAGCCCAAGCTAACGTAGAGTCTTTTTGAGTTTGCCATAGAGCCCTGCGAGCGTCGTCATTAATAACGTCACCACTTTGGTTTACTAAGAACACAGTAACAAGAGCTTTTTGCTCATCAATGGATAGTAATTCAGCTGCTTGTTTATAAGCGTCCATAGTTGCTTTTGAAACTGTTTTTGTTCCTTCTGGCCCAACAATTACACCACCAGTTACGCCATTATCTTTGATCTCGACTTCAGTACCATCTAGAAGAGTGACAGTAAGAGTATTGCCATCGAGGTCATAACCAATAGTTGGTAATTCGTTAGACGCTTCACCTTCAATAGGGTTTATTGGAGCTGGACGTTCAATTGGGTTCTCAATATTTGGTTTGCCAGTTATTGCAGCGAAAAGGCGTCCATCGTCATTACGGAACGTAATTTCTGCGCCATTTTCTAAGCTTACAACAAAACCGAGCTCTTGCATTTCAGCGTGAGCGATAACTTCGCCATCCATATTAGTGATTGTTCCATCAGCATTGAGCACAGCTCCGCTATCTGAACTTGGGTGGTATAAAACACCATCTTTTAAAATCAGTGTCTCACCGTTGTCTAGAGTAATGATAGTTGTGCCTAAAACGTCATCTATATCACCGTAAGTAGGCGCGGAATCAGGGCCTTCGTGTTCATGACCGTGGCCAAAAACAGTAGCGATTAAACGGCCGTCTTCATGGCGAATAATAATTTCTTCACCGCGAGGAGTATTGAATGTTAAATGTGTAATTTGACCATCAGTACGATGAGTTTCTACCGTGATCCCAGTGCTTTCACCAGACATCGTTAGCACTTCACCATCTACGATTTTGTGAGTTGGTTTAGCATCTGAACCGTTGATGTTAAGGTAATAAGCATCCTCTCCTTGGATGACCCACATGTAGTTACCGTTGTCACCTTCGATAAGCGCTACAGGCATTCCAAGGTCGTCTACAATCATGTAATTAGCAAAGAATTCATTGCCAGCAGAAGGTCCCCATTCGTCATCACCAAATTCTGGGTCTAACACTGAACCTTCGATGATCAATCGGCCATTTTCAACAGCTAATGTATATGATTTATCGTTGATATAAACGGTCGCAACACTATTGTCTGTAACCACTGTGCCAACGATATCGCCATTCGCGTCGACAACAACATCACCTTGGATAGTGAATACTTCACCATTTACAGCTACTACAGCGTTACCTTCACCATCTCCAATCACTACAGCATTGTTACCTTCATCGCCGATGATATATGCTGTTCGTAGTTCTTCGTTGTAAATAACATCAGCAACGCCAACCTGTGGTTCAGGACTTGTACCGTTATCGCTGCTACCAGAAGAAGAACAGCCAGCAAGGAATGTCGCTGCGATAGCAGTGCTTAGTAGTTTTAGTTTCATGGTTTACTCTCAAATAATTGTATAGGAACAAGGTTTGCTTCTTGCAGTGTTATGTGGCGTTCCTAGCCGATGAGAGAAGTATATGGACTGAATAAAAAAGCCTCTAATTCCTTAAAAGAATAGAGGCCTTAACGATTAGTTATTAATGAAACAGAGTAAAGAGGGTGATAACTACTGGTTATTATTGAGAAGGTTATCCAATATCTTCTTAAGCCATAGAGTTGTAGGACTGTTACGATGTTTGTGGTGAAAGTATGCACACACGATAGGGTTGATATCCTTGTTGTCAAATAAGATGTCGATGGCCCGTAAGGAGGTTTTCTTCTCTATGCCTAAAAATTTCGAGGCAGGGAACATCATGTCGGAGTTTTGTACTACATCAATAACCGCTGATGGCAGCTCTGAACGGAAGCCTATTCTTGCTTCTAGTCCTTTGATTTTCATTATTTTTTCTGCAAGTGTTTGATGAGAGTTCCAATCTATCGCAATAACTGTAGCTAGCTCAAACTTAACGCCATCTTTGATTTCAATAAAATCTTTCTGATAAGGATGGCCTTCTCTCAAGTAACCTTTAAAACTGTCTTGGGCTATCGGTTGTTGTAAGAGCTCCTTGGGGGCGTGGTTAATTTCATAATTGAAACCAATCAGCACCTCATCATTAATGATGTCAGCCATCGTTGTTTTAGACCAGCTTAATAGCTGAACTTGAACATGCGGAGCTTGAGAGCGAATTGCTTTGAATAACTTACTTGATAGTGAGCTAAGGAGGAAAGGAGATAACGCTAACTTGAGGGGCCCGCGTAGTTCACTAGGGTTGAATTCATTACTATTATTGAGTGCTGAAGAAAGATCATCCAAGATTGGTGAAATGCTTTCCGCTAACATTGTCGCGTGATCAGTCGCGCGCAAGCCATGGTGTGTTTTTACAAACAGTTCATCGTCAAAATGGTCACGCAGCCTTTGTAGGGCTTTACTGACCGCTGGTTGAGATACAAAGAGACGTTCAGCTGCTTTTCGCATGTTTCGTTCTTGATGCAAGATGATAAAAGTGCGAAGAAGATTTAAGTCTAAGTTGGAGAAGAGATCTTTTGCCATATCGAACGCCTGAATTGATGATTGAATTCATAATAAGGTGTGCGTCGTTAGAGAACAAATAGATATATTATATAGATGTGAAGTCGGTAAAATAAAACCCGCACTTGGCGGGTTTTTGTGTAGGTCGTTACTATATGTAAATTCTATTGCGTAACAGGCTTAACTTGTTTGGTTTGTCTTACTGCAAGGATAAGTTGTGGTAGCAGTGACATCACTATCATGCCGGTCATTAGTGAGTATTGTACTGCAGTGAATGATTCACCCATTAACACCATGCCTGTCACGATGCCAGCCACTGGGTTTGCGATTCCACCGAAGGTGAAATCAACCACCGACATACGTTGTAGCAACCACACATACATGCCGTAACCCAGCGCTGTGTTTAGCCCAATAACCCACACGAGTCCCATAGCATTACGAGTATCGAAATGAGTCACGGCATTAACATAAGGCTGCGGGTCGATGAATGCATGAACGCCAGACGCGACAGACAAAATCGTACCACCCAGAATCAACTGCCACGTTAATACCTTCCACCAGTGCATGCGGTTACCCAGTGACTTGGTAATGCTGCTGCCGATGACAATACACATTATTGCGGCAAACATTGCGCCTAAACCGATTGGGTTCAGAGCAATTTGGCTTGGGTTAAACAGTATCCACGCTAAGGTGATCAAGCCAATACCCGAAAGGGCTTGAATCAGATGCGGGCGCTGTTTTTTCACTACCCAGTGGAAGATCATCGCGAACACTGGCACAGAGATCATACCCACGCCAGAGATTGCCGAAGGCAGCGTTAGCGCCATCACGAAGATCAAGCCAAAGAAAGTCGCGATATTGATAAGGCCCAGTGTGAAAATGATTTGCCACTCGCCTTTTTTAGGCAGTGTTGGTTTTACTGCTAGCAATAACAAACCAGCAGGTAACGCACGCAAAGCACCCAATAATAATGGTGGCCACTCCTGTAGCGTAAATTGCGTCACTGCATAGGTTGTTCCCCAAAAGAACGCGGGGATCATTGCTAATAATATGTTCATCTGAAATATCTTTACGTTAAGATAACTATTGTGTGAACTGTATACTGAGAACTAGTGGTTGTAAAGTATCTTTATGTTAAACTAGTTTGAAGTAATCAGACTAACAACGGAGCGAGATTGCAAATGGATGCTATCGACCGCGTAGTAGAGCAATGGGCAAAGGAAAAGCCCGAACTAGAAACTGAGCCTATGGCAATGATGGGTCGGATTATGCGTATTGCCAAGTATATGGAGACGCAAGTTGCCGAGCTTCATAAGAAATACGACATGAAGCTGGGGGAGTTTGATGTGCTGGCGACGTTGCGACGTTCTGGGAAGCCTTACCGACTGACGCCATCTGAACTGATTGGATCCATGATGCTGACATCTGGCGCGATGACCAATCGCCTTGATAAGCTAGAAGCCAAAGGGCTGATCAGTCGTGAACACAGCAAAGAAGACAGACGCAGCGTGAGTGTCCAGTTAACTAAAGATGGTCTTATTCTGATTGACCAAATGATGACTGAACATGTCGAAATGCAGAAAAAACTGGTTAAATCATTGTCTGCGAGTCAGAAGAAGAACACCAACCAACTTCTGAAAACATGGTTGAGCGCGTACGAGTAGTTTTTCTGATCTTCCTTTAGATTCAATAAAAAACCGAAGCTTAATCGCTTCGGTTTTTTTGTGCTTGTTTAAGAACTTCAAGTACAGCGAATTGGCGAGTTAAGCTTGTAGCATCTCGTCACTGAACAGCTCTGCGCAACCAATACCATTAATGGCGCAGCTCTCGTCGATGTCTGAAATGTCACCGCTGACCCCAATCGCGCCAAGTACCGTTTTGTCCTTGTCTCGAATCAGTAGCCCCCCTGGCACTGGCACCATGTTTCCGTGTGCGAGTACGTTTACGGCGGAGATAAATGCTGGTCGGTTGTCAGCATCTTGGGCGAGTTTTCTAGAGGAACAACCCAGTGCGAGAGCTCCCCACGCTTTAGCGATCGCGATGTCTGGTCGCATCATGCTAGAGCCGTCTTGACGTTGCAGAGAAATCAGCTTGCCACCGCTGTCTAAGACGGCGACCGTCAAAGGTTCTGTGTGGATCTTGTTTCCTGCTTGTAAGGTGCCATCAATGATGGTTAACGCTTGTTGTAGAGTCAAACTTCCCATGTTATCTCCTAGTTTTTCAAGGGGCTGTGTACCAAGCTAAGTCAGCCAATCATTACTCTTGTTGTGAATATCATCGACTGATTCATCTCGGTACAAGAGTCCTAACTGGACTCTTGTAACAGCCCATAGCTGGGTAAAGTTAGGAAGGCGGCGAACTCTTCGGCTGTAGAAAGTTGATAGAAAAGATCAGCTGTCTCTTCAAATCGACCTGCTGAATAGCGCGAGTCTCCGACTTCATGTTTTATCGTGTCTAACTCCTGGTAAAGCCAAGAGTGGAACAGTTGTTTGGTAAAGGTTTGGCCGTCATCAAGCGTGACGCCGTGGTGGATCCATTGCCAAATATTGGCTCTCGAGATCTCAGCGGTCGCCGCATCTTCCATAAGGCCGTAGATAGGTACACAGCCGTAGCCTTGAATCCAAGCTTCGATGTAATAAAGCGCGATGCGTATATTCTTACGCACACCCGCTTCGTCGCGGCGGCCTTCGCAAGGTTTTAGTAACGAATCTGCATTGATCACATGCTCTGGGCTTTGGAAATCCATTTGGTTTACTTTGCCATCAAGGTGCTTATCGAATATCGACATCGCTAAATCAACCAGTGCAGGGTGCGCGACCCAAGTGCCATCGTGTCCGTTCTGAGATTCTCTCTGTTTGTCTTCAATTACTTTGACAGTCACACGCGCCATTTCTTGCGGATCTTTTGCTGGAATAAAGGCAGACATCCCACCCATTGCCAGTGCACCGCGAGCATGACAAGTGCGCACCAACAATTGGCTATAGGCGTTGAGGAATTCTTGATCCATGCCGATCCCGTGACGATCTGGCAGGATGCGGTCTTTATGGTTCTTCAGCGTTTTGATGTAGCTGAAGATGTAATCCCAGCGACCGCAGTTCATCGCTACGATATGATCGCGCATTGCATACAAGATCTCTTCCATCTGGAACACGGCTGGTAGCGTTTCGATTAAAACCGTCGCACGAATGGTGCCTTTGGGTACGTGGAAATAGTTTTCGGTGAAGCTGAAAATATCGTCCCACCATTGTGCTTCTTCCATGCTCTCAAGCTTGGGAATGTAGTAGTAAACCCCTAAACCTTGTTGTGCTCGTGATTGATAGTTGTGGAAAAAGTACAAGGCGAAGTCCATCAAGCAACCGCCGATAGGCTGATTGTTGAATTGAATGGACTGCTCAGGTAAATGAATACCACGTGGACGAGCGATCAGCAGTGCAGGATCGTCGTTTAATTGGTAACGCTTCTGCTTCTTCTCATCGAAATAACTAATGGTGCCAAGGTTGGCATCTCTTAGGTTGATTTGCCCTTCGACCATATTGGCCCAAGTAGGAGAAGACGCATCTTCAAAGCAGCACATGAAGACTTTCGCGCCTGAGTTTAGCGCGTTGATCACCATCTTTCTTTCGATAGGTCCGGTGATCTCTACTCGGCGATCCAGTAGCTCTGGTGGCGGTGTCGCCACTTTCCACTCTTTATTCTGGCGAATGGAAATGGTGTCTTTTCTGAAATTGGGTAACTCACCCTCGTCATATTGAGCTTGTTTTACGTCGCGGTCACTTAGCAGGGCATGACGGCGATCTCCAAACTTATTGACGAGAGCTTCTAAGAATTTTAATGCATCTTTAGACAAGATCTCTTTGTACTCGGAGTTGTCCATCTTCCCAAGTACCTGCATACATTGTACTTCTTCTCTCTCTTTTACGTCATTCACCATTGTTGTCTCCTTTAAACAATACGATGTCATTTTGTATACAAAATGCTCTTTTTAAGGATATTTATATTGTAGAAATTGTATACAAGCAAACGGTATTTAACATTTATTTATCATTTAATCTTTTTGTAATTTATTTTTACGTAAAGATATTTTATGTAAAGCAATGAATTGTAAGCTTTTCAGGGTTAGTTCTTACTCAAAGTGGCTGTGCGATGTAACAAGATTGTTTCATTTTGGGGTTGATAAATAGCGAGGATGGTTCATAGTACACAAAAGTTGGTTTAATTGTATACAATCTGAACTGGAGGTTCGAATGGCAATTATGAAAGCGATTGAAGCAGCGGTAGAGGTGCTTAAACGTGAAGGTGTAGACATCGCATTTGGTGTTCCCGGCGCAGCAATTAACCCTATGTATGCGGCTATGAAAAAGCTCGGAGGAATCGACCACGTCTTAGCTCGTCACGTAGAGGGTGCATCCCATATGGCTGAAGGGTATACGCGTACCAATCAAGGCAATATAGGTGTGTGTATTGGTACTTCTGGTCCTGCGGGAACGGACATGATCACGGGTCTTTATTCTGCGACTGCAGATTCGATTCCAATTCTATGCATCACCGGCCAAGCGCCCCGTGCTCGTCTTCATAAAGAAGATTTCCAAGCGGTCGACATTGAATCTATCGCTAAACCAGTCACTAAATGGGCAACCACGGTGCTGGAACCTGCACAAGTGCCACGCGCATTTCAAAAAGCCTTTCATTTAATGCGTTCGGGTCGTCCGGGGCCAATCCTGATTGATCTACCGATTGATGTTCAGCTGGCTGAAATTGAATTTGATATCGATACCTATGAACCGCTAGAACCTTATAAGCCACAAGCAACCCGCGCGCAGGTTGAGAAAGCATTAACCATGATGTCTCAATCTGAAAAACCGCTGATTGTATCGGGTGGTGGCGTGATTAACGCTGGCGCATCTGAATTGTTGCAACAGTTTGCCGAGATCACTGGAGTTCCTGTGATTCCAACCTTGATGGGTTGGGGCTCGATCCCAGATGATCATGAATTAATGGCAGGCATGGTAGGGCTACAAACTTCTCACCGTTACGGTAACGAAACCATGCTCAACTCTGACTTTGTGTTTGGTGTCGGTAACCGATGGGCAAACCGTCATACCGGCTCTGTCGATGTTTACACTGAAGGCCGAAAGTTTGTTCACGTTGATATTGAACCGACCCAAATCGGTCGCGTGTTCTGCCCAGATTTAGGCATTGTCTCTGATGCGAAAGCAGCGCTAGAGCTAATGGTTGAAGTGGCGCAAGAGTGGCGTGATGCAGGCAAACTGCCGAACCGAAATGCTTGGGCAAGCGAGTGTCAGGAACGCAAATCGACCATGCTGCGTAAAACCAATTTCGATGAAGCGCCAATGAAGCCTATGCGTGTTTATGAAGAGATGAACAAGGCATTTGGCCGTGACACTTGCTATGTGAGCACCATTGGTTTGTCGCAAATCGCTGCCGCTCAGTTCCTGCATGTTTATAAGCCTCGTAACTGGATCAACTGTGGTCAAGCAGGTCCACTAGGTTGGACTACACCCGCTGCATTGGGCGTACGAGCGGCCGATCCAGATCGCAATATCGTTGCTATCTCTGGTGACTACGATTTCCAATTCATGATCGAAGAACTGGCCGTTGGCGCGCAATTTAACTTGCCATACATTCATGTGTTAGTGAACAACTCGTACTTAGGATTGATTCGCCAAGCACAGCGCCAATTTGATATCGACTATTGTGTACAACTGGCGTTTGATAACCAGAATGCGCCAGAGCTTGAGGGCTACGGTGTTGACCATGTTGCAGTTGTTGAAGGCCTAGGCTGTAAGGCAATTCGAGTTCGTGAACCAGACCAAATTGCCGCTGCGTTTGAGCAAGCCAAAGAGCTGATGAACAAGCATAAGGTACCAGTGGTTGTTGAGTTGATTCTTGAGCGTGTGACCAATATTGCGATGGGCGTTGAGATCAATGCTATTAACGAATTTGAACCGCTTGCCGAAGGCCGCGGCGATGCTCCAACGGCGCTGGCGTACAAGTAATCATTAAGTCATGTGTATCCGTAGAGCTGAGGTTTAGCTCTACGGAAAGTCTCCAATAGAGCGAGGCTTTACTACAAATAACCAGATTTTTACAGATAAAGAATAAGGACAGAGTCATGGCAAAATTTGCAGCAAACTTGTCAATGTTATTCACGGAAGTTGATTTTATGGATCGCTTTGAAGCCGCCGCAGAAGCGGGCTTTCAAGGTGTGGAATACCTTTTTCCTTACGCCTTTGATGCTCAGGCAATCAAAGTAAAGCTCGATGCTAATAACCTAGAGCAAGTGCTATTTAACTTGCCTGCGGGTGATTGGGACGCTGGCGACCGTGGTATCGCGGTCGACCCTGCACGAGTTGAAGAGTTTCAAGCGGGTGTACCTAAAGCTATCGCTTACGCAAAAGCGCTTGGCTGTACTCAAGTGAATTGCTTGGCGGGGATTGTTCCGCAAGGTGTGACCCAACAAGACGCGCAATCGGCGTTTGTGATTAACCTGCATTACGCGGCGAACGCGCTAGCAGCAGAAGGCATTAGCTTAGTGATAGAAGCGATCAATACACGCGATATTCCGGGCTTCTTCTTGAACACGACTGAGCAAGCCAAAGCGATCATCAAAGAGGTAGGGAGCGATAACCTTTCTATCCAATACGATATTTATCACATGCAAATTATGGAAGGCGATCTCACGCCGACCATGCAACAGAACATTGGTCAAATCGCACACGTGCAACTGGCTGATAACCCAGGCCGACACGAACCGGGTACTGGCGAAATCAATTATCCATTCGTGCTCAATTATCTTGATGAGCTTGGCTATCAAGGCTGGGTTGGCTGCGAATACAAACCTAAAACGACAACGACAGAAGGCCTTGGTTGGCTACACCAGTACCGTTAATTGCGTCTGGTAACCCTCAAACGTTAAGGAGAACAACATGTCTAAAATTGCATTTATCGGAACTGGCATCATGGGTAAACCTATGGCGAGTAACCTTCAAAAAGCAGGTCACGATTTGATTCTGTCGGATCACTTTAATACAGCACCTGCCGATCTTGTAGCAGCAGGCGCAACGGTCTGCCATTCACCAGCGGAAGCGGCTGAAGCAGCAGACATCGTTATCTTAATGGTGCCGAATACCCCTCAAGTTGAAGATGTCCTGTTTGGTGACAACGGTGTTGAGAAAGGCCTAACGGCAGGCGGTGCAGCTGGAAAACTGGTTATCGACATGAGTTCAATCTCGCCAATCGTGACCAAAGCAATCGCAGCTCGAATCAACGAAGGCGGCGCGTCATACCTTGATGCACCGGTTTCTGGTGGTGAAGTGGGCGCAATCAATGCAGCGCTGACTATCATGGTGGGCGGTGAGCAAGACGCGTTTGATAAAGCTCGTCCTCTGTTCGAAATCATGGGTAAGAACATCACGCTAGTAGGCGACAACGGTGCGGGTCAAACCTGTAAGGTGGCGAACCAAATCATTGTGGCGCTGAATATCGAAGCCGTGTCTGAAGCGTTAGTCTTTGCTTCGAAAGCAGGCGCTGATCCAGCACGCGTACGTCAGGCGCTATTAGGTGGCTTTGCTAACTCTAAGATATTGGAAGTGCACGGTGAGCGTATGGTTGAAGGCACATTCGACCCTGGCTTTAGAATCTCACTTCACCAAAAAGACCTCAACTTAGCGCTAACGGGTGCGCAAGAGTTGGGTGTCGCGCTACCGAATACGGCCAATGCTCAAGAGTTGTTTGGCGAGTGTGCCGTAATGGGCGGTGAAGGTTGGGACCACTCTGCGCTTATCCAAGCGATTGAGAAACGTTCTGACCACTCGATTCGTTAATCTAGTTAACGGTTTATCCGTTTAGTGGTTAGTCAATCAACCGATTATCCGTTAATTAATTAGGGCTGCTATCGATTCGTAGCCCAACAGTTTGTTTATAAATCGCGTAGTTTCGTCTCCTTTTATACGCGTTCCTGATACGAGGCAGAGGTTGAAGTTGTTCCTTTCCAACTTGATCTTAGCAGGCACCCTTTGGCCTTGTATCGGGGTTCTTTTTTTCTCCGTCAACTAAGGAGTGGCTGATGGACATTGATGCTAAGCAGTTTCTACAAACCCTTTTCTCAAGTGCTGTTAATCAGGCGCTACCTAAAAATCACATCGAACCTTTTCTTCCTCAAGACATTTTTTATCGCTCTGCTAATCAAGCCGGGCGTACTGTCGTTATCGGGGCAGGAAAAGCAGCCGCGTCGATGGCCGCCGAGCTGGAAGCGGTTTGGCAGGCAAAGAAACAACAAGACCTTGCACTGCGTGACCTTGAAGGCTTGGTGGTGACTCGTTATGAGCACACCGCCCCTTGCGAACACATTGAGGTGATTGAAGCGGCGCACCCAGTCCCAGATGCGATGGGCTTAGAAGTGAGCCAACGTATGCTGGAATTAGTGAGTGGTTTGAGTGCTGACGATACGGTTATTTGCCTATTGTCTGGCGGTGGTTCTGCTTTGCTAAGTCTGCCCGTTGGCGACATCAGCTTGGCAGAGAAGCAACAAATCAATAAAGCGTTGCTTAAATCAGGCGCCGCCATTGATGAGATGAACTGTGTTCGCAAACATCTATCTTCGATAAAAGGCGGTCGACTTGCTAAAGCGGCGTATCCTGCAAGGGTTGTGTCACTGGCGATTTCTGATGTGCCGGGCGATGACATTAGTGTGATTGCATCGGGCCCAACCGTACCCGACACCACCACGCGTTTTGATGCGATGGCCATTTTAGAACGTTATCAAATAGAAACACCACGCTCGGCATTTGAATGGCTAAATAATCCAGAGTCAGAGACGGTTAAACCAGATGACGTATGTTGGAAGAACGCGGAGCACCATATTATCGCGACACCAATGTCGGCATTGGAATCCGCTGCTGCAGAAGCTGAAGGCTTGGGTATTCCCGCTTATGTGTTGAGTGATTGCATAGAGGGAGAAGCGCGAGATGTCGCGAAGGTGCATGCTGCGCTAGCCAAACAAGTGGCTAATAACAAGCACCCATTTGAGACGCCTTGCGTGATACTTTCCGGCGGGGAAACCACGGTAACCGTTAAAGGGAATGGTCGCGGTGGGCGTAACTGTGAGTTCTTGTTGAGCTTGTATAACGAGCTTAAAGGCCAAGACAACATATTTGCATTGGCTGCTGATACCGACGGGATTGATGGTGTTGAAGACAATGCGGGAGCATGGATCGCGCCTCAAACATGGCAACTAGGTTCGAGCCTGTCGCTTAAAGCGCAAGACTATCTCGATGCGAACAACAGCTACGATTTTTTCAAGCAAGTCGATGTGCTTCTAACCACGGGGCCAACGCTGACCAATGTGAATGACTTCCGCGCGATATTGATTCTTTAACTTGAACAGTTCAAAAACACGGTATGGAATGGTCGCTTCTTAACAAATAGAGCGACCATTTTATTGTTATCAATGCGGTGACCTTGAGTTCTGAGATTATCTTCTGGACTAATGAAGCACGTTGATTACTATGATTTTAGTAACGAGCTGTAAAGGATGCAATATGTCTAGGATCAGACAAAAGAATCAAGATTTAATCATCGAAGTCGCGTGTGAACAATTCGCCACTCATGGTTATGCCGCAACAAAAATGGCTGATATCGCAAAAGCGGCCGACATTCCCAAACCCAACGTCTTCTACTATTTCAGCTCAAAAGATAAGCTCTACAACGCTGTGCTTGAAACCGTCACTCAGCCTTTACTAGAAGCGTCTCGTCCGATTGAAGAGTTGAGCGATCCTGTTGAAGCCTTGTCTCAATATATTCAAACCAAGCTGATCATTTCTCGCGACCATCCACATGCTTCTAAGGTATTTGCCAATGAAGTGATGTCTGGCGCTAAAGTATTGCCGAAAGAAATTGGTGACGAGCTGTATAAGCAATCCCAGATGATTCTTGATAAGTTCTCGACATGGTCGGCGCAGGGCCTAATGGACGATGTTCCCGCTCATCACCTGATGTTTACCATCTGGGCGGCAACTCAAACCTACGCCGATTTTGGCTGGCAGATTTGCAGCGTGATGCAGAAAGATAAGCTCGATGACAAAGACTATGAAGATGCCGCTGAATTCATCACACAGCTAGTGATTAAAGGGTGTGGTGTGAAAAGCTAACGTTATTTGAATGTTTTTTTGGTCTGCGATTGCAGGCCTTTTTTGTTTGTGCATGTGAGTGAGCATATGTGCAAAGCTACTTTTGTGACTTGTTGTGCAATAACTCATTTATCTTGAATTCGGTTCGATTAGGTATGCCATTTTATTTAAATGACAGGTTATAGTATCGCGAAAATTGGCGGCACTTACTCTTCTGAAAAGCGAAAAGCTGGAAACTTATAGATGAAGCCGCTAACAATATTACACGCACAACATTAAGGTTTAGCAATGACGCTTAAAAGCTTGGCATGCACCATCAGCGCAGTTCTGCTTGCAGGTTGCGGTTCAACGGTCGCGACGCAAACATACAACGCTGATCTGATCATCACCAACGGACAGGTTCTCACCATCAATTCAGAAATGGATGTGATTGAAGATGGTGTTGTTGTAGTGAAAAACGACCAGATCATCGCAGTCGGTACCGAGGATTTAATGACTCAATATCGCGCAGAAAAAGTGATTGATGCTCAAGATGGAATCGTCATGCCGGGTATGGTGAACGCGCACAACCATTTACCGATGATCGCGTTTCGTGGCTTAGGGGAAGAGGGTATTTCGAATCGTCTGTTCGCTTACTTCTTCCCTCTAGAAGCCGAAAAGCTAAGCCGTGAACTGATTTACAACGCAACCAAGCTTGGCTCTATCGAACTAGCACAAAGCGGTGTAACCACTTATGCCGATATGTATTACCACATGGATGAAATGGCCAAGGCGACCAAAGAAGTCGGCTTACGCGCTGTGCTCGGCGAAACCGTGATTAAGTTCCCAGTGGTCGATGCCAAAGAACCTTACGGCGGCATTGAATACGCCAAAGGCTTTATCGAACAATACAAAAACGATGAGCTAATCACGCCTGCTTATGCGCCACATGCGGTGTACACCGTGAGCAAAGATAAGCTGCAAGAAATCAACAAGCTGTCTGCTCAATACGATGTGCCGGTGCTGATTCACGTTGCTGAATTCCCAAATGAAGAGAAACGCATCAAAGATGAAACTAAGGCAACATCGCCAGTCGAATACATGGATGAAATTGGTGTGCTGGACGAGCGCGTAGTCATTGCTCACGGTATCCATCTTTCGGAGAACGATCAAAAGCTTCTAAAGCAAGCTGACGCAGGGATCTCATACAACCCAATGGCGAACGCTAAAGGTGCAACTGGCATCGCACCAGCATGGGATATGTACCGTGCTGACATGCGAGTAGGCTTAGGAACAGATGGCCCAATGAGCTCTAACCAAGTCGATATCATGCGCACATTAAGCTACGCAGCGAACATGCAACGTTTAAAGCATTCTGACCGCACTATCATGATTCCTGAGCAAGTTATCGAGATGGCGACATTAGGTGGTGCGAAAGCCCTACACATGGAAGATCAAATCGGTTCTCTTGAAGCGGGTAAGAAGGCAGACATCGTGATTGTAGAGACAACATCAGCGAACATGATGCCAAATTACGACCCTTACGCGACCTTGGTTTACCAAGCGAACCCAAGCAACATCGATACGACGATTGTGAACGGCCAAATCGTAATGGAAAACCGTGTAATGCAAACCGTTCAACTGGATGAAATCCGCCAAAGCGTCGATGAGTTTGAAACAGATATCAAAGCCTTTGCCAAAGAGCTTTCTAAGAAGGCGATTAAGTCGAAGAGCTTGATGGATTAAGATGTAAATCGGTTTCTAAAAATCGAACTGAATGAACAAGGCCGACATCACGTCGGCCTTTTTTCGCTTTTCTAGTTAGAGAGTATTTAATTATTCATCGCCAGTTTACCTAGCTTCATTGCAGCTGCATGGTGGCGGTGCATTAGTTGTTCCATGTCTACGCCAATCACAGCGCCATCGTTCACTCGCCACTTACCTGCAACCATCACTTTATCCGCTTGTTGAGCACCACAAAGTAGTAATGCGGCCAGTGGGTCGTGGCTGCCAGAAAAACGAATATCATCGAGCTTGAACATCGCGATATCGGCTTGTTTGCCAACCTCTAGTGTACCAATGTCGGTTCTGCCCATTGCCGCGGCAGAACCGGATGTCGCCCAGCGCAATGCATCAAAGTGTGAAACGTTGGCGGAACCATATTGCAGGCGTTGTAGATACATCGCCATGCGCACTTCGGCAATCATATTAGAGCCGTCGTTTGAGGCCGAACCATCCACACCTAGCCCGACTTTTACGCCTGCTGCTTCTAGATCGTTGTTTTTACAAATACCGGAAGCCAACATCATATTGGAAGTTGGGCAGTGACTGATACCAATGCCTGCTTTACCCAAACGTTTGATCTCTTCTGGATTGAAGTGAATACCATGAGCGAGCCAAGTGCGCTCGTTCAGCCAACCCACATCTTCTAGGTAATCAACTGGGCGCAAGCCAAACTTCTCTATACAGAAGTCTTCTTCATCGAGCGTTTCGCATAGGTGCGTGTGCATCATGACGTTTTCACGCTCACTGATCTTGGCGGTCTCTTTCATCAGGTCGGTAGTGACTGAGAACGGCGAACAAGGCGCGAGCGCGATTTGAATCATCGCCCCTTCATCACGCTGGTGGTAATCACGAATCAAGCGCTGGCTGTCATCAATGATGGTTTGTTCGGTTTGAATGGTGTGTCTTGGTGGCAATCCACCCTCATCTTCCCCTAGGCTCATGGAACCTCGGGTAAATATCGCTCTAACGCCCAGTTTCTCTGCGGCCTCGACTTGCAAATCAATAGCGTGCTCAAGCCCGTCTGGTAGCAAGTAATGGTGATCGGAAGCAGTGGTACAGCCCGACATCATCAGCTCAACCAGAGCAAGCTCTGTTGCGAGGCTCATCATCTCCGAATCGAGGTTGGCCCAAACTGGGTAGAGGCTTTGTAGCCAATGGAAGAGTTCTTTATTGAGTGCGCCGGGGTAGGCTCGCGTTAGGGTTTGATAGAAGTGGTGGTGCGCATTGATAAGCCCAGGAGTCACAACATGACGAGAGGCGTCGACGCTGTAATCTACGGGTAAGGTCGGCTCTTTGTGTTTGCCAACCAGTTCAATGATTTTATTACCTTTTATGACGATTCCGCCTTCTGCATCAGCCTGCGAGCCAGTGTAGATTGCGAGAGGATTCTTAATCCAGATGGTTTCCATTCATAGTAGTCCTTAGCCATCTCAGCCTTTTCAGGGAAGAGGGTCTTTGTTGGTATTTGCTGTTGAAAGATAAATTCGAATCAGGGCGTTAAAACGTTCAATGCTCTAATCAGCCCTGATCCTACGGAAATCGGTTTTACGTTAGTCAGTGAACCAGCTAGTTCGTTTTTGGCTCAGGGTCATCTGATGCTGCTTGAACGTCTGCTTCTGTACTTGCTTGATGAATCTCTAATTGCTCGTCTGAGTGTCGTTCTTCTTCAGCTTGTTCTTTCATTTCTAGCTCAACTTGCGCTTGGCTTTCGGCCAGTGCTTCTTGCTCTTCTGCTCGTGAAGACTTTGGTAAAACAAGGTTCAATAGCACCGTCATGATAGTACCGGTAGTGATGCCTGAGTGAAGAAAGTTCGCTAGATCATGCGGCAAGTGTTGCAGCAATCTTGGTTCGAAGGTGACGGCTAAGCCAGACGCTAAACCTACACAGATTACTAAGGCATTTCGCTTGGTGTCTGCGGCCTTGATCAACATGCGGATACCCGCGTAAGCAATCATCCCGAACATCACAAAGCCCACACCACCCAAAACAGGTTTCGGAATCGTGACGGCAATAGCGGCTAATTTCGGGAATAAACCACCTAAAATTAACAAACCACCGGTTGCAGCTACTACATAGCGACTTGCTACACCTGTGATACCCACAATACCGACGTTTTGGCTGAATGACGCCAGTGGCATCGCTGTTAAAATCGAAGACAAGGTACTACCAAGACCATCGCCTAGCAGTCCACGTTTTAGATCTTTACCGCTGACTTGGGTTTGGCAGTTGTTGCCAAGCGCCATGAAGTCACCGGTTGCTTCAGCGATAACCACGATGTACACCAAGCTCATGCTGATGATGGCACTAGCAGAAAACGTAAAGCCATACTTAAATGGTTCTGGGCCACCGACCCAAGCAGCAGAGCTGATCTGCTCAAGATCGACCATGCCGAGTGACAGCGCCACAATGTAACCGCCCGCTAAACCAATCACGATAGCGGAGGCCGCAACCGCGCCTTTACAGTAAACCGATACGCCAATCACTATCCCCAAAGAGACCAGTGCGAGAAACAGTTTTGGTAGCGTGGCGAATTGTTCCGTGTTGGCAGGAGAATCGCCAACCCAGTTCATGGCAACCGGTAAAATGGTTAAGCCGATTAGGGTAACCACCACACCACTTACCACGGTCGGGAACAGCTTGCGAACCTTGTCCATGTAGAAGCTGGCACCAATTACCACGAATGAGCCGATAAGTGCTGAGCCCATGATAGCGGCGACACCACCTTCGTTACCGATGGAAATAGCCACACCTAAAAAGGCAAAGCTTGAGCCCATTACAACAGGCAGTCGAATACCAACAGGGCCAAAACCGAGACATTGCGCGACAGTCACAATACCAGAAGCCAATAGCGCCGCATTGATCAGTGAAACGATCTCTGTGTTAGGTAGGCCAATAGAAGCACCGACAATAAGCGGGACAGCGACGATGCCACCAATCGAGGCGAGCATGTGTTGTAAAGCAAGTAGAAGGGTTAGCCCATGGGGCGGTCTTTCATTAAGGGTGTACAGAAGTTTCATTTGATATTCCTCTGCCTGCGTTTCCGTTTACAGGCGATTGGCGGTCAAATAATGACTTCTACAAACTGCGTAGGGTCATAAAAAAGTGCACTGAATCGGTAGGGTTTCTGCTCTCTCGTCATCAATGCAATTAGCTTTCTTAAAAATCATGTTGTTGCTTGGCTTGCGAACCAGCCAAGCAACGTTGTGAGCAATCAAGAAATGACTGCTCAGGAGCTTTAGGGTTAACCGATGAACACTAGCTTGGCGATGAAGATAGCCGCTAGGAAGTACATCGAGATAGACACATCTTTGGTTTTACCTGTCGCCAACTTAAGCACTGTGTAGGTAATGAAACCCAATGCGATACCGTTCGCGATAGAGAAGGTCAGTGGCATCATCAGTGCGGTAATCGCGGCTGGAGCACCGTTAGTGAAGTCTTTCCAATCGACGTGCTGCATGCTGCTCATCATCACGAATGCGACGTAAATAAGAGCACCAGACGTTGCGTAAGCGGGGATCATGCCTGCAAGCGGTGATAGGAAAATTGCCGCTAAGAACAACACACCAACCACGATTGCTGAAAGACCTGTACGTGCGCCTGCTGCAACACCGGCTGCACTCTCTACATAACTGGTTACTGGCGGACAGCCTACACACGCACCTGCCACGCTTGAAATACTGTCGGCTTTCAGTGCTTTGCTTAGGCCTTCAATCTTGCCCGTTTCAGGGTTGGTCAGGTTTGCACGCTCAGCTACGCCCATCAAGGTACCAGCTGTATCAAACATGTTTACAAAAAGGAAAGCCAAGATAACGCTGATCATTGAAACATCGAGAGCGCCCATAATGTCCATTTTTAGGAACGTAGGCGCTAAGCTTGGTGGAGCCGCGAAGAAGCCGTTGTAATGCACTAAGCCAAGCATCATACCGACGAGCGTTACACTCAAAATACCGATTAACACCGCACCAAATACTTTACGCTCACTAAGAACAGCGATGATCAGGAAAGCGATAGCGGCCAGTAGCGCTTCAGGTTTAGTGAAGTCACCTAGTGACACCAGTGTTGCTGGGTTTTCGACGACGATGCCTGCTGTTTTAAGACCAATTAGACCTAAGAACAAACCAACGCCCGCAGTCATGGAGTAACGTAAACTCACAGGGATACTTTCAATGATCCATTGGCGGACTTTGTAGAAGCTCATCCCGACAAACAAGATACCTGAGATAAACACCGCACCCAGTGCCACTTCCCAGCTGTAGCCCATTTCGCTTACTACCGTGAATGAGAAAAAGGCATTCAAGCCCATGCCCGGCGCAAGGCCGACAGGCCAGTTCGCAAATAACCCCATTAACAAACAACCGATAGCTGCACCAATACAGGTTGCGACGAATACCGCTCCTGCATCCATACCCGATGCGGCCATAATTTGTGGGTTAACGAAGATGATGTAAGCCATGGTTGCGAAGGTGGTGACACCGCCGACCAACTCATTTTTCACACTGCTTCCGTGGGCCTTAATTTTAAAGAGTTTCTCTAAAATTCCGTTATTCGCATCTTGGTTGAGTATTTCTGTTTTACTCTCACTCATGTCAGCAAGTCCTTTTATGTTGTGATCCATTTATTGAATACAGCGAGATTTCAATATTAAGTTTTAAGGTTTTTCCTAGCCGCTATTTCTTTAGTTAGAGAGTTGATTAGTCATCAACTCTCTAACTAATAACGTTATTAGTATTTTTATATGAACGTGTTTAGTGAGTGCACACCTTTTGGGATGTACACGTGAATTTGTTTATGATTTGGTGATTGAGCCTAGTTCGAAGCTCTAGGTCACGAGACTAACTGCCCCGATAGGTTGAGAAACTGTAAGGCGAGACGAGAAGAGGAACGTGATAATGCGCGTCTGGATCATCTAGACCAAAGCGAATAACAACATCGTCTAGGAAAGGCACGCCATCCAATTCCACGCCTTTACTTCTGTAGTAATCGGCTACGTAAAACACCAATTGATATTTCCCCGGTCGGAAATCATTCCCTGCCAGAATCGGCGCATCGGTTCGGCCATCGGAGTTAGTGATTACCGTCGCCAGCTTTTCTGTTGAGTCTTCATTGACCTTATAAAGCTCTACCTTGATCTCTGCACCCGGTAAGCCGTGAGTCGTGTCTAATACGTGTGTTGTTAATCTTCCCATAGTCCTTTAATAGCGCTTTTGGCGCTCCTCTGTTCCGTGGTTTATCTGTCTGTTTCGACCTTGCAAAGAATGCAACTGGTCACTTTGTTATCACTAACTATGTACGAACTGTACACAATTAGTAAAGCGAATTGTTGGAAAAATGTTAACTATTGTGTCGTTTTTTCTGACTTTATAGATCTTGATTATCGTTTTTTGGTGAGTTTTGGTTTTGTTAAGTTGTTGTTTTTAATTAGTAATAGTGCGTAAATTTAACTTGAATAACAAAATCTTTACATTGAGATAAATAATTGTATACAATAAATGTACAGGGGTAAGGTTGCTCTGTTTATCGAGAATCCATTTGGTTGAATCATTTGGTGACTCACTTAAAGAGCGGCTAAGCCAACCACTTATGTTAGGAGTACTTGGATGAATAAGGATTATTCAAGAAATTTGATCGGTTACGGAGCTAACCCTCCCAACCCTCAATGGCCAGGTAATGCGCGCGTCGCGGTTTCTTTTGTATTGAACTATGAAGAGGGCGGTGAGCGTTGTTTGTTACATGGAGACGACGAGTCTGAAGCCTTTCTCTCAGAGATCCCGTCAGCACAGCCGATCAAAGGCGAACGTCACATCAGCATGGAATCCATCTATGAGTATGGTAGCCGTGTAGGTGTGTGGCGTGTTCTTCGCTTGTTCGATGAATATGAAATCCCACTGACTGTGTTTGCGGTTGCCATGGCCATTGAGCGTCACCCAGACGTAGCGAAAGCCATGGTAGAAGCAGGTCACGAAATCTGTAGCCACGGTTATCGCTGGATAGACTATCAATACATTGATGAGTCAGAAGAGCGTGATCATATGACCAAGGCGATTGAGATTATCCAACAAGTGACGGGTCAACGACCACAAGGTTGGTATACCGGTCGAACGGGGCCAAATACGCGTCGCTTGGTAGCAGAAGAGGGCGGCTTCCTTTACGACTCCGATGCCTATGATGATGACCTGCCTTATTGGCACACCGAAACCGGTGATCCACAACTGGTGATCCCTTACACACTCGATGTAAACGATATGCGCTTTTCAACAGCGCAAGGCTTCAACTCTGGTGAGCAGTTCTTCCAGTATTTAAAAGACACTTTTGACACCCTTTATATGGAAGGCGAAACCGCACCGAAAATGATGTCGGTAGGACTGCATTGTCGTCTTATTGGTCGTCCCGGTCGTATTGCTGCATTAAGACGTTTCTTAGATTACGTAAAACAGCATGACAGCGTGTGGCTATGTCGTCGAATCGATATCGCCAACCACTGGCACCAACATCACCCATACAACGAACAACAAAATTAGAACGAACAGCAAGGAGGCTTAACGTGACTGAATTTCGATCTTGCCAACCAACAACCATGAACCGCGATACCTTTGTCGCTCACTTCGCTGATGTTTACGAACACAGCCCGTGGGTTGCAGAAGTGGTGTATGACCAAGGTTTGAATGCCGAAGACGACCATATCGAGAATCTTCATCTGAAAATGGCATCGACCTTGTTAGGTGCAGACCAAGGCAAACAGTTGGCTTTGATCAATGCTCACCCGGATTTAGCCGGTCGAGCAGCAGTAAACGGCGAACTCACCGAGTCGTCGACCAAAGAACAAGCGGGGGCGGGCATCGACCAGTGCAGCGCCGAAGAATTTGAAAAATTCACTTCTTACAACAACAGCTACAAAAGTCGCTTCAATTTCCCTTTTATCATGGCGGTGAAGGGAGCCAATCGTTACCAAATTCTTGAGTCGTTCGAGATGCGATTAGGAAATGATAGTGAAACTGAGTTTGCTACGGCGATTCAAGAGATCAACAAGATCGCGATGTTTCGTCTCTGGGATATGTAAGTTAACGGAGTTAACAGCTATCTCAGCCCAGTCTTAGTGCGTTAAAGGTTTGATTTGTAAAAACATAAGCCACTAAGTTCTCATTTTATTATTACTTGATTAATTTCATAGGATTACACGGACATGACCCATAAATTTGAACAGTACATAAACCTTGCAGACGAAAAACTCGGCGCAGAAGCTATCTTCGCAACCGACGATTTTTTCGCAGATAAAAGCCGTCTACTCAGCCACGCAGCGCCAGAGTGGAAAGACGACTTATATGACGACAACGGCAAGTGGATGGACGGCTGGGAAAGCAGACGCAAACGCGGCGAAGGTTACGACTACTGTGTCGTTCGCCTTGGCCTAGCTGGCACCATTGCTGGCGTTGATATTGATACCTCATTCTTCACAGGTAACTTCCCACCTTCGGCATCAATCGACGCGTGTTATTCACCACAAGGTGAGCCAACAGATTCAACAGAGTGGCAAGAAATTCTGCCTTCAATGGCACTACAGGGTGATCATCATCATCTTGAAGACATCGAAAGTGACCAAGTATTTACGCACCTACGTTTGAACATCTACCCAGACGGCGGTGTCGCGCGTTTACGTGTTTATGGCCGACCAAGTGTGGATTGGGACGCAATTGATTCTCAGCAACAACTTGACCTAGCAGCCGTTGAACACGGTGGCCGAGCACTCGCATGTAGCGACGAGCACTACGGCAACAAAGCCAACATCTTAGGCCCAGGCCGCGGTGAAAACATGGGTGATGGCTGGGAAACAGCACGTCGTCGTACACCGGGTAACGACTGGGTTATCGTGGCACTAGGCCACCCAGGTAACATCGAACGCATCGTTGTTGATACAGCCCACTTCAAAGGTAATTACCCAGACAGTTGTTCAATTCAAGCGGCTTACGTGAAGGGCGGTACCGACGACCAAGTAGAAACACAAAGCCTATTCTGGCGTGAACTGTTGCCTGCACAAAAGCTGCAAGCGCATGAGATTCACGAATTCATTTCTGAGGTAAACGACCTTGGTGCGATTACCCACGTACGTGCAAACATATTCCCAGATGGTGGTATCAGCCGTTTGCGTCTGTTTGGTACGAAAGCGAAATAGGTAAGGAAATGAGTATGAGTAATGGAATACGTCGTTTATCCATCGAACCGTTAACCAAGCAGGCTTTTGCAGAGTTTGGCGATGTTATCGAGTCCGATAATAGTGATTTCTTCATGATCAACAGTGGATCAACACGTCGCTACCACAAGCTAGCGACAACGGATGTGCAAGACCAAGACGGAGAAGCGATCATTAGCATCTTCCAAGCCACACCGTTGAGCTACCCACTGACCATCAAAATGTTAGAGCGTCATCCACTTGGCTCTCAGGCATTCATTCCATTACTTGGTCAACCCTATTTAATTGTTGTTGCGCCAAAAGGCGACGATCCAACATTAGCCAATAGCCGAGCTTTCTTGAGCAACGGTCGTCAAGGAGTGAACTATCACAAAGGGGTGTGGCATCACCCAGTGCTCGCCCTCACTGATCAAGACCAGTTCTTGATCGTCGATAGAGGCGGAGAAGGACATAACTGTGATGAAGTTTATTTTGAGAACGACCTAGTGGCATTGCATTTGGAAGATATGCCAACGGAAGACAACAAGGAAGAGCAACGCTTAGCTAAAGCGTTGTGATACAGGAGTTTATTATGGATCCGCATATTACAGAATGGTTGAACTTAGCAATACGCTGGGCTCACATGATTGTTGGTGTTGCATGGATAGGCGCATCATTTTACTTTGTTTGGTTAGAGAACAACCTTAACCGAGTAAACCCAAAAACTGGCCTTTCAGGCGACTTATGGGCAATTCACGGCGGTGGTATTTATCACCTAGAGAAGTACAAACTTGCGCCACCAGAGATGCCAGAGCACCTGCACTGGTTTAAATGGGAAGCCTACTTCACGTGGATCACCGGTGTGTGTCTACTGGGTGTGGTTTACTACCTTAACGCTGAGATTTACCTGATTGCACCGGGCTCTGGCCTTGATTCAACAACCGCAATCGCGATTGGTATTGGTTCATTCGTTGCTGGCTGGTTTATCTATGACTTACTGTGTGACTCGCCATTAGGCAAAACACCCGTGTTGCTTGGCGTTGTGCTGTTTGTGCTGCTTGTTGCTGCAACATATGGCCTAACTCAAGTGTTCAGTGGTCGTGGCGCTTACATCCATGTTGGTGCGATCATTGGTACCATCATGGTGGGTAACGTATTCCGCGTTATCATGCCTGCGCAGCGTAACTTGGTGAAAGCGATTGAAGAGAAGCGCGAACCGGATCCGGCACTTCCAGCGAAAGGCTTACTGCGTTCTCGTCACAACAACTACATGACACTGCCAGTGCTGTTCATCATGATCAGTAACCACTTCCCAAGCACTTATGGCTCGGAATACAACTGGCTGATCCTTGCTGGGCTAGCGATTTTCAGTATCTTGGTGCGCCACTACTTCAATACCCGTCACGGTAGTCAGAAGTTTGCATGGACAGTGCCAGTCGCGGCATTGGGTATGATCACGCTCGCGTTTGTTACCTCACCTTACGCGAAAAAACAGATGACTCCAGTTGTGCAAGCACCTGTGGTTCAAGAAGTGCAAGTCAGCGCGACTGAATCAGCGACAGAAGAGCTTGCTGGAAACGACACAGCGTCAACGACGACTAGTTCTCAAGTTGCACCTGCAGATCACGCAATGCAAACTGCTAGCGCAGGCGTCAGCTTTGAAACCATCAACAAGGTCATTCAAGAACGCTGTTCTGTGTGTCACTCATCAACCCCTAGCCACGCCGCTTTTGCTGCTGCGCCAGCCGGTGTGATGTTTGATACCCCAGAAGAGATCAAAGCCAACGTACCAAGGATTGTTGCTCAAACCGTAACAACCAAGGTGATGCCGCTCGGCAACATGACTCAAATGACCGACGCAGAGCGCGCACTCATCGGTACTTGGGTAGAGCAAGGCGCTACGCTTCAATAATGATGTGAATCCTTTACCTAAGAGCATGAGTCTTAGGTGAGGCTTGGGGAGAGTTTGGTTTCGGGCACGCGCCAAACTCATCCCACCCTGTTTCCCCGGTTCCTATAACCGGGGCTTTTTGTTTTTGGACAAAGGGAATGCAGAAATACTATTTAGTTAATGGCATATGTGTATATATGTCACTTAGAGTGTTCTCAGTGTTTGAGTAATAATATGCCAAGCTATATTATATGCAGTTAATTGCTTTTTTTTAAGGTGTGTTTTCAATGAGAAAACCAAGAATATTTATAGCGTCTTCAGTAGAAAGTTTGGATGTGGCAGAAGCTATTAATGTCAATCTAGATCATGAGTTTGAGGTTACTATTTGGAAAAATGGAACTTTTAAGCTTTCTTCCACTAGTGTTGATGACTTGGTTGCAAAGTCATCTTCTGTTGATTTCGCGTTGTTTATTTTTGCTCCAGATGACATTGCTATGATAAGAAGCCGAGAGCAACATGTCGTGCGAGATAATGTGCTTTTTGAGATGGGGTTATTTGTAGGAGCTATCGGGAAAGAGCGTACATTTTTTATTAAACCTCGAAATCAAGAAATGCACTTACCCACAGATCTTCTTGGCTTAATGCCAGCAGATTATGAAGCTAATCGAAGTGATGGTGATCTTGTTTCTGCAACAAATAGAGCTTGCTCATTAGTTAAGGCTGAAGTTAAAAGGTTAGGTTTATTGAATAGAGAATCTTTGAAAGCTAACACGGTGTTGGAAGTTAACTCTAAAAATTATCCTATTTCTACAGTAGATCTAAAGTTCTTATCGGTTGTTCTTTCATCACACACATCTCGCCCTGATGGCTTGGATTTTTTTCAAATTTGTAATGATGTTCACGAGTCAGATAGTTTAATCAGTTTGGCTGCAATTAAATTGGAACGTCTTGGTTATATTGAAAAAACCATCGAGCATGATAGTTGGGGGAACGGCGTGTATCAGTACTCAATCAATGAAGCAGGGATTGATTTGTTATTGGGTTCAGATTTAGCGTCATGATGTTTTAGTTAAGTCATCGTATAAAACACCCAATATAACCGCTTTGAAGGGGATTTTACCGTTATAGGCATAGTAAAGAAATTTGATATGAATCTCTACCCATGGCATTTTTAGTCCAAATTGAGTTTAGTTAGGACAAAAAATGGAAGACTTGATAGTCGCGTATTTTAGGGCATTGAGCTCATTCTTTAGGCATCTGTTTCAGTCGATATTGATTGAGTTCATTGGTTACGGAGCTGGCTGGATAGTTTGTAAAGTATTCACATTAGGGCGCTTCCCCCCATTGATTCCAACTGAAAAAGAGCAAACCAGAATCTCTTATATCGGAGCTATTAGCATCGTGTTATTTCTGTTAGCAATTGGTGTCTTCAATAGTTTGTGATTCGGAGTGAAGATATATGAAATTTTACCCTGCGGAACAATACCAAGCGGCTTGCAACGAGCTGTTTGTCCGATACGAACGTGACATCAAAAAGCTAATCCTTAATGCGAGAGTTGAGCACGTAGGCGCATCTTCTATTCCATCTGCAGTATCTAAAGGCGACTTGGATATATTCGTCGGTATTGAATCGAGTGAACTTGAGTACGCCATTGAACAACTCACAACACTCGGCTTCAATGAGAAACTCGATACCTTAAGAACGCCGGAACTGTGCATGTTGGAGTCTACATCAGGACATGACGTGGCCTTGCAAGTAGTTGCCAATGGTTCTGAGTTCGAATGTTTTCTAAGGTTTCGTGACAAGCTACGTGCGGATCCGGAATTAGTGGAGCAATACAACACCCTCAAAATGTCTTGTGAAGATTGGTCGCAAGAAGAGTACCGTGAAAAGAAGTCGGCTTTTATCGAGCATGTGTTGGCTTTGAAATAACAACAAGTTTCGATTGGATATTATTCATCCAAATCCTAACTTTTTGTGCTGTTTTTACTTTCCTCTTACACTCTTTTCAAATATCGAATTTAGTATCAAATTTCTCTTTGTTATACAGGCAAGTCTCTCATTATGAAGAACTTCTTTGATAGCGAACTCATGCTCTCTAGCTCTTTGAATTTCGTTTTGCTATCGCTTGGGCTAACGCTCCTTTTTCATCTTCCGATTTGGTGTGGGTTCAACTTGAGCCGACGAAAATGGAAGCTCATGGATTATTTATGGCCGTTCTTGGCGGGTATCGGGATGCTGGGTGCGGTGTCTGAGATTCGTGCGAAAGTAGCGGGCGATTGGGTTGAAACCGAACAAACCAGAGCGGTGGCGATTTTAGAGTCGGTTCAGCAGTTTTCTTTGGATAAATTAAGAAGTGATACCTGCACCGGCCAGCCATCTTTAGATAGTCACGCTCAGCACCACGAAGCGTGTTTGTGGTATTTGAATACGGCAATCACGTTCAAAGATGTCGATTTTACCCTGTTACCCAACGCATCGGATTTTACGGTTCCTGCGCCGAGCGTGTCGCTGGTTGAAAGCGATGCCGTGTGGGTGGATGGTATGCTGAGTCAGTATGAGAAGCAGAAAAACCAATACATAAAAACCAGAGAAGCGCAGGTGAAGCAGCCACTAGAAAGCCTCTTCTGGTATGTAAGTCCTTACTTAGTCTGTTTCGCTATTGCTCTGCGCCTTACTAAAGTGACGGCAGAGCTTAAACTGGATAAGTGCGCAAATAATTAGTTCGACATAGACAGCGCGAACGACAGCAAAATAGGCAAGGTAACCACGCTTAGGAAGTTGCCGAACAACACCATGGACGCGACCTTGGGCGGCTCGACATTGAACCGTTCAGCGAACAGGTAGTTCATCACGGCAGGTGGCAGCATGGTGAACAGCACCATCATTTGTAGGTGCAGCGTTGGCAGCGGGATAAAGAAGTAGATGATGGCGAAGGCGATGGCACCAGTAAACAGCGATTGAGCCGTACACAGCAAGCCAACTTTGAGTCCGCTTAGCTTCAAGTTCACCATTTGCGAACCCAACGACAACAGCATAATTGGGACAGCAGCTTGTCCAAGCAGTGAAGTGGCTTCGTAGATTGGATTCCATACTGCAATGCCAGATAGGTTGAGCGTCATCGCTAATGCTGCGGCTAAGAATATCGGCATCTTGAGGATCTGTTTGATCGGATTACCTTCACTTAGTAGCGATAAACCGACACTAATGTGCACGCATGCCGATACCACAAACAGCAATACCGCAGGGGCTAATGCACTCTCACCAAAGGTATAGGTGAACAGGGGAATGGCCAGGTTGCCACTGTTGCGGAACATATGTGGCGGCGCCCAAGCTTTGAAGTTGAGCTTAAAGATCTTACAGATTGGTATCATCAATAAAGCGGGCACCAACACCGCGACCAAAGAGGCGGTGATGAGTGGCAGTTGTTCGGTGTCGAGAGGCATGGTGGTCAGCGAGGCAAACACTAGCGCAGGAATACACACATCCATGTTGATGCGATTGATCGGTTTGAAATCGGGCTTGAGCCAACGACCCACCGCAAAGCCAGCACTGGCTAAAGCAAAAACGGGAAACAGAATGCTGACGACCTGTTCGAACATAGAATTCCTTTCTAGATTGAGTGCTTCCATTTAGCTGAGAAACGAATGTTTTAGAGAGACGCTAAAGTGAAGTATGAAGTCGATATGTATAAACATTAACCTATCAATATAATGACTTGGCGTCACCGAAGATCGTTGTTTGTGAACGGTTAATTTATATTTCTTTGAATGAAGCACAAAAAAGACCAGTGGCATCAGCAACTGGTCTTTCAAGGCTAGATAAATCTGGACGGATTTTTAATTAACGACGGCTGTCGCTGTCTAGCGATTGTTACTCGGTTTTAAGCCTAACTAACGAGCTTCTTGTAATCTTTGAAGTTCACATCGTAGGCCTTTTCGCCGTAGATGTAAGTCTCGCTGACGGTTCTGTCGTCACCCAGGCTCATCAATACAAATAGCTTCTCTTCAAGCTTGGTCGCTTGTTCCATTCTAAAGCGCATCAATTGTGTGGCGTGTAAGTCCAACACCACGAAATCGGCTTCTTTTCCTACTTCCAAGTTGCCAATCTTGTCTTCTAAATGCAGTGAACGTGCACCACCTAATGTGGCTAAGAATAGCGACTTAGCTGGGTGCAATTTCTTATGTTGAAGCTGCATGATCTTATAGGCTTCACTCATGGTTTGTAGGATTGAGAAGCTAGTGCCTGCGCCGACATCAGTCCCCATACCAACACGAATGCCGTGCTCTTCCATTTCTGGTAATCGGAATAAACCTGAGCCTAAGAACAGGTTAGAGGTCGGGCAGAAAGCAATGGCAGATTCCGTGTCGGCTAGGCGCTTACATTCGCAATCAGACAAGTGAATGCCATGGGCGAAAACCGAACGTTTGTGCAGTAGGCCATAGTGGTCATACACATCCAAATAGCTGTCGCGCTCTGGGAACAGTTCTTTTACCCATTCAATCTCTTTCTCGTTTTCAGAAAGGTGCGTGTGCATATACACATCTGGGTACTCTTCTAGCAATTTACCAACGGTAGCCAATTGTTCTGGTGTACTGGTTGGCGCGAAACGAGGTGTCACGGCATAAAGCAAACGGCTGCGGTTGTGCCATTTCTCAATCAGTTCTTTGGAGTCGGCGTAGCCAGATTCTGGCGTGTCGGTGAGGTAATCAGGCGCATTGCGATCCATCAAAACCTTACCCGCAATCATACGTAGGTTGCGCTTCTCAGCTTCTTCAAAGAAAACGTTAACCGACTCTTTGTGTACCGTGCCGAACACGAGTGCCGTGGTTGTGCCGTTGCTTGCTAGTTCGTCTAGGAATAGCTTCGCCACTTTGTGTGCGTAGACTGGGTTTTTGAAGCGCTTTTCTTCTGGGAAGGTGTAGTTCTCTAACCAATCAAGAAGTTGCTCACCGTAAGACGCGATCATCCCTGTTTGAGGGTAGTGGATGTGCGTATCAATAAAGCCAGAGGTGATCAGCTTGTCTTTGTATTCTTTGACTTCGAGTGTTTTAGGTTGGCGAGCCAATACCTCGTCGACATGGCCCAAGTCGACGACATGGCCGTTCTCAACCACTAAAACACCGTCTTCAAAATAGTCGTAAGACTCATCGATGCCGACGTCTTTTGGGTCGGCGACGCTGTGTAAAATACTGGCGCGATAAGCTTTGCGTTGCGTTGTCATGTTTACTTCCTTTTAATGACTTCAGCGACGTTATGGCCACTGAAGCTTTGCGACTTGTGTTAGGCGATCTTCTCTTCCAATGGTGGTTCGCCTACGTCGCTTGGTTGACTGTGTTGATCGGTCAAATCCTGATTTCGATATTGTTTGGTTGGGCGCTTTTGTTCAAGTGCTTGGCCTTGATAGTGTGCGATCAGTTCACCCGCAACCGACACCGCAATTTCGGCAGGGTGTTTGCCATTCACAGCGCTAATACCAATCGGGCAAATCATGGTTTCAATTTGCTCTTGGCTATAGCCGCGTTGCTCTAAGCGGAAGTCGAACTTCTTGCGCTTAGTCAGAGAACCAATCATGCCAAAGTAACGGCTGTCTTCACGGTCGATAATGGCCTTAGTTAGGTCAAAATCGAGCTGGTGGTTATGTGTCATCACAAGGTAGTAGCTGTTCGGTGGCATGTGTTTCACTTCACCAACTGGATCGTCTGAAACAAGCTTCTTCACACCATGTGGCAGCGTTTCAGGGAACACTTCTTCACGTTCATCAATCCAGGTCACGCGGAAGGGTAGGGTTGCGACAATGTGCAGCAGCGCCTTGGCAACATGACCTGCGCCAAACAGTACAAGATGGTTCTGCTGAGTGCCAATCGGCTCAAAGCTTAACGTTGCCATTCCGCCACAACATTGGCCTAAGCGAGCGCCTAGGTTGAAGCGTTCCACTTTGAGTGACTTTTCACTGGCAATCAGCATTTCACGCGCCATTTTAGTGGCCACATGTTCAAGGTGACCACCACCAATCGTAGCGATGATTCGGTCACGAGTGACAAGCATTTTGGTGCCCGCATCGCGTGGAACGGAACCTCTGTCTTCGAGCACCGTCACCATTACACACGGTTCGTAGTTCTCTTCCAGTTTTGCCAGTTCGTGAATCCAATTATCCTTAAACATACGTCCTCCTAAATCCCTTTTATGCTTCCTAAGCTATGTATAGGCGCCCTAAGCCATTTATTGCGATCTAAACGATCCACATGAGCCCTAAGCCGTTTCTGATTGAGCATCGACCGAGGTCGGAGTCGTTTCAGTGACTTCCTGTATCGCCATCAGAATACGTTCTGGCGTTGCAGGTGTGTTGAGCTTAGGAATCGCGCCATCGACGGCGACATAGCTAATGGCGTCTTTCAGTGCGCTCCATACCGACATACCCAACATGAAAGGTGGTTCACCCACGGCTTTCGAGTTGAAGACGGTGTCTTCTGGGTTGTTACGGTTTTCTAAAAGGTGCGTTCTGAAATCAATTGGCATATCGGCAATGGCTGGGATTTTGTAGCTCGCAGGGCCATTGGTCATCAAGCGACCTTGCTGGTTCCACACCAACTCTTCCGTCGTTAACCAACCGACACCTTGCACAAAGCCACCTTCGACTTGGCCGATATCAATCGCTGGGTTCAATGAAGCGCCCACGTCATGCAGGATATCGACACGCAGAATCTTGTTTTCACCGGTTAGGGTATCGATGATAACTTCTGAGCAAGAGGCACCATATGCGTAGTAGTAGAACGGGCGACCGCGTGCTTTCTCGTGATCGTAATAGATCTTCGGAGTGCGGTAGAAGCCGGTGCTCGATAGCGAAATTTGGTTAAACCAAGCCAGTTCAACAAACGAGTTGAAAGTCATGATCTCGTCGCGAATTTGCACCATGCCGTTCTTAAATACCACCTCTTCAGGCCACACTTTGAAGTGCGAAGAAGCGAAGTCGATCAGGCGCTGCTTAATGGTCATTGCGGCGTTTTGCGCGGCCTTACCGTTGAGGTCGGTGCCCGATGAGGCTGCGGTTGGTGATGTGTTCGGAACTTTGTCTGTGTTTGTAGCGGTGATCTGGATACGTTCGACATCGACTTGGAACTCCTGTGCAACGATTTGTGCCACTTTGATGTTCAAGCCTTGCCCCATTTCCGTACCACCGTGATTCAAATGAATACTGCCATCGGTGTAGATATGGATGAGCGCACCTGCTTGGTTCAAGAAAGTCGCAGTAAACGAGATGCCGAATTTCACTGGTGTGATAGCAAGGCCTTTCTTCAAGATAGGGCTTTGCCTGTTGAACTCAGCGATTTCTTTACGACGTGCGTGATAGTCACTGCTGCGTTCAAGCTGTTCGGTTATCTCAGGTAAAAAGTTGTCTTCAACGGTTTGGTAGTAATGGGTCACATTACGGCCTTCTTCGCCGTAGTAGTTCGCTTTACGTACTTCCAAAGGATCTTTTTTCAGGTAACGCGCAATCTCGTCCATGATGTGTTCAATCGTCATCATGCCTTGCGGGCCACCAAAGCCACGGTAAGCGGTGTTCGATGCGGTATTGGTTTTGCATCGATGACCGACCACAGTTGCATCGCCTAGATAATAAGCGTTGTCTGAGTGGAACATCGCGCGGTCGACAATAGAACTTGATAAGTCTGGTGAGTAACCACAGTTACCTGCAACGGTAATGTCGGCACCTTGAATCACACCGTTGTCGTCAAAACCGACTGTATATTGATTGTAGAACGGGTGGCGTTTACCGGTTTGCTGCATGTCTTCATTACGCAGCAGACGCATTTTGGTCGGTCGGCCTGTAAGGTGGGCAATCACCGCAGCCATACAGGCTGGAGAGGCTGCTTGAGTCTCTTTACCACCGAAACCACCACCCATACGACGCATATCAATCACGACTTTGTGCATCGGCACGCCAATCACTTCCGCAACCAGCTTTTGAACTTCGGTCGGGTTCTGTGTAGAGGTGTAGACGATCATGCCGCCGTCTTCGGTTGGCATTACACTACTGATTTGCGTTTCTAGGTAGAAGTGTTCTTGGCCACCGATCTCTAGGTCACCAGAGATCACGTGTCTCGCTTTTTTCAGTGCTGCTTTTGAGTCACCACGCTGTTGAGTGTGGCTTTCTGTTACGAAGTGCTCTTTTGCCAGCGCTTCTTTCACATCAAGAATGGCTGGTAGCTCTTCGTATTCAATAACGGCTGCGTGCGCGGCTTTGCGTGCGGTTTCTAGATCGTTAGCTGCCACAGCAATCACAGGTTGGCCGTAGTATTCTACTTTGCCATCGGCAAGCAGTGGGTCGCCCGGTAGGATTGCACCAATGTCCAATTCACCTGGTACGTCTTTGGCTTGAATGGCAATCGCCACGCCTTCAAATTCGTAACACGGTGATAAATCTATATTGGTAATGTTCGCGTGTGCTTGAGTGCTCAGGCGTGCGTAGACGTGCAGCTGATTTGGGAACTCTAGGCGGTCGTCAATGTATACCGCTTCGCCCGTGACTTGCTTGGCTGCACTGTCGTGTTTTACGCTTTTACCTACGCCAGTTTTTAGGTCTTGTTTTGCAATGGTAACCATCTCTTCGTGGGTCATCGCATTGCTCTTGTGAACAGAGGAATTTGATTTAGACATAAGACGTTACCCTTGTTTCGATTTGGTTGTTTTTGTTCTGCTGTTCAATGAAGTAACGACGCAACATATTGGCTGCCGACAATGAACGGTATTCTTGGCTGGCACGGAAATCAGATAGCGGCTCAAAGTCGTTATACAGTTCCTGCATCGCTAACTTAATATTAGCGTCTGTCCATGGTTTGCCTAATAACGTATTTTCACAACGCGCCGCGCGCTTAGGTGTTGCAGCCATACCGCCGAAAGCGATACGAGCGTAAGAAACCTTGCCGTCTTCGATTTGAATATCAAACGCACCACACACCGCAGAGATGTCGTCGTCTAAACGTTTAGACAGTTTGTAAGCTCGGAAGCTGTCGTTAGTTGGCTTAGGAATGATGATCTGTTCAATGAACTCACTCTCTTTTTGCGCCGTCACTTTGTAGCTGATGAAGTAATCTTCAATCGGCATGGTGCGTGACTCGTCACCGCAACGAAGTTTGATCTTTGCGTTAAGGGCAATCAGCAGAGGAGGGGTGTCACCGATAGGCGAAGCATTCGCTACATTACCGCCGATGGTGCCTTGGTTACGCACTTGCAGTGAAGCAAAGCGATGCAGCAGTTCACCAAAATCTGGGTAGTGTTTTTTCAATAGTGAGTAAGAATCACTGATAGGCAGGTTGGCACCAATGATTAGATCGGTGTCGGTCTCTTCACATACCTTCATGTCTTCAACAAGGTTCACGCTGATCAGTGTTTCAATCTCACGATGGAATTGCGTCACTTCCAGCGCTAAATCCGTACCGCCAGCAACCAGCTTAGCGTTCGGGTGGGCTTGAAAAAGCTTGGCCAACTCATCGGTGCTTTTCGGGGAGAAAGCGGTGAGGTGACCAAGGCGTAAGTTAGCCTCGGTGTCTTGAATATTTTCTAGCTTCTTGATCGTGTTGCGTTCAAGTTCAGCAAATTGGTCGATCAAAGGCTGGTCTGTAGAAAGCGACATCGCAGCATCAACAATTGGACGGTAGCCCGTACAGCGACATAGGTTACCCGCCAGTGATTCCATGACGTCTTCTTTGCTCGCATCGGGTTTGTTCTTGCCTAGCGCAAACATCGACATGATGAAGCCCGGTGTGCAGTAACCACATTGGGAACCGTGAAAATCCACCACCGCTTTCTGCACTGGGTGCAAAGAGCGATCTCGGTTTTGTAGATCTTCTACAGTGATCAGTTGCTTGCCATGCAGAGCTGAAACGAACGTAAGGCAAGAGTTCACCGAGCGGTATTGCAGTTGTCCATCAACCACTTCACCCAGAACTACCGTACATGCACCACAGTCACCCGACCCACAACCTTCTTTTGTACCCGTTTTATTAACCTTGGTACGAAGGTAGTTGAGCACTGTCATATTTGGCGACAGATTATCTTCACGTCTTATTTCCTGATTGAGCAAAAAAGTAATCAAGAGACCTCCTTGTAAATCGACATATTTCCATGTGTATTCTTTTTGACTTCTAGGTCAATAATTATCCATCCTGACCCTGTGGTCAACTATTTATTTACAAAAATGCAACAAATAGTCTTTTGTGGGGATTGTGTACAATTTTATTTTAACTTTAGTTACTTGTTTTATAAGGGGTTGAATTAAAAGTGAACAGTTTTATGGTGTGAATGAATTGATAGCTATGTATACAAGATAAAGGAGGGGCTTATGGCACTGTTAGAAGTGATTCTATAGAGGCTAAGATCGTTGTTGAGGGCAGAATAGACAGTATTTTTAGATGGATGTGAGTCGATCGTCGTATTTGTTTTTAGAGGAGAGGGCATAAAAAAGAGAAGTAAACACTAAGGCTTACTTCTCTCCAATTTTGTTAACGAAAAGCTGTTAACAAAAAGCTGTTAGCGGATGGTTATTAATCGCTTGTTGAATCGTCTATGACTTACTCTTAAGCAGATCTGAGAACACGACATGCAGATCACTAGAAGCTGTGCTGCTGTCTAGGTTGAGCTTCGAACGAATATGGCTTAGGTGTTCTTGCATCAACTCTACGGCTTGTTGTTCATTGCCTGACTCTATCGCATCCAGTAAGCCTGAGTGTTCGTCTAGAGAACAGTTCGAGTGGTTGCCCGTTTCGTACTGAGCGATCAGCAGTGAAGTTTGCGATACCAAGCTGCGTTGGAAAGCCAGCAGTGGCGCGTTCTCTGCCATTTCAGCCAATTTGATGTGGAACTCACCAGACAAACGTAGGCCAGAGCCGTAATCGCCTTGGTCGAAAGCACAGTTCTCTTTCGCGACTAATTTTCTGCATTCTTCTATTTGAGCTTTGGTTGCGTTTTTCACCGCCAGCTCAGTGATAGCAATTTCCATCACTTCACGTGCTTTAAAGATTTGTTTGGCTTCGTCAACCGTTGGCGCAGCAATCACGGCTCCTCGGTTAGGACGGATCACCACAACTTGTTCTAAAGAAAGACGCAGTAAGGCACGGCGGATAATGGTGCGGCTAACGCTAAAGATTTCTGCTAACGCTTCTTCGCTTAATTTGGTGGCTGGTGGCAGCCTTTGTTCTAGTATCGCATCGAAGATATGGCAGTAAACAACATCGTCTTGAGTCTGGCCTGTTACTTTCGTTTTTACACCTTTGGAGACAGAGTTTTTGAGAACTGTCATAGAGATAAGGACCCTTGTTTAGTCGAGTTGGGTTGGTTGAGAATAATTCATGAGTATTACCCTATATTGTATACATTTATCTATACAATTCCACCGGATGAAAGTGCGATGCACGCTTATTTGTTAATGACTTATAACATTTAGTTTGCAAGGAACTGTGTGCAATCTAGAGCTTTAAGTCATTAGCCCTAAAACTAGACGCGATTATCGCCGCAGCTGTATGCCACGATCTGGCTGATTTCGCTCAGGCTACGACCTGACTGTTGCTGCCATTCGTTGAAGGCTTTACCCGCTGCCAGTTGTGCTCGCTTGGTGTTACGACCGCTATCAACCACGTCTGTGCTGCGTAGGTGTGCTTCAACATCTGATGACAAGATGAAGGTATCTTTACCCATTTGGCGCAGAGTGTAGGCACCAGTGTTACCGCCTAATCGCTTGCCGTGTTTCTTCAGATAATCCCAAAGTTCAGTGATACGTTCTGATGGCCAGTCGGCAACCATTTGTGAGAAGGAATCCGCCTCACGCTTAGCATTGTGGATCATGGTGGCATTGGCAGGGATGGTCATCACCTTAGTGAGGTGGCGAATAATGCGCGGGTCTTGCGCTTTTTGTTCCCACATTTCATTCGGCAGCATCAGCATTTTTTCGATATTGAATTCAAAGAACACTTCTTCAAATTGCGGCCATTTCTTCCTCACTACATTCCATGAAATACCACACTGGAATACTTTTTCAGTAAAGGCGGCTAGCCAACGATCGTCGGTGATTTGTGATAGCTCGGCTTGTGAAAGGGGCGCACGAATGATTTTTTCGAGTTCGGCCGCTCCGCCTTTGCGGTGAGCTGCACGTTGGTAAATAGTATCGAATTTTTCTTGGGTCATGAAGGTTCCAAATTACATCTGTGTATCTTGAGTATGTAGCCAATGCTTAATGATATGGGGTCAAATCTAGTAATTAAAACGAACTAGCTAAGCTTTAATTCCATTTGATATAGAGGCCAGGTTTTGCCATTGAATTCTTTGAACTTGGGTTCTTTGTCGACCACTTGAAAGCCAGCTTTGTCGTAGCAACGTTTTGCTCCGATATTCTGTTGAAAGACCGCCAAGCTGATGGTGGTGACATCAGGGATTTGTTTCGCAGCGTCTAATGCACTTTCTATCATGGATTGCCCAAACCCTTTGCCTCGTTGGTTTGGGTGAATGGCCACTCGGCAGAATCGAAGTTCACTGTCTGACATACGTTGAAACTCCATAAACCCGATCAGTTCTGAGTTATTGCCGTTCGAATTCAGTTCAGAGAGAGCACTAGACTCAGAGAAGGTATATAGCTCAACTTGAGGCTCTTGAGAGCGTTCGATGATGGAGGCGGCTTCTAACGGCCAACCAAAGGTTCGCCCGCCCCACAGTACATAGTCTTCGAGTGATGTGAACCAAGTGACGATCTCATTGGCATCGGAGGCTTTAAAGCGGTTTATTTCCATATCCTTGTCTCTTCCTTATCGCGTGTCTCTTTTTCTAAACCGCTAAACTTCCGTGCCCAACTGCTCAAGAAAGCCACGCATGTAATCGGTGCGCTTGTTGGCTTCTAACTTGGCTGATTCTGTATTCATGGTTTCTGCTAGCTTAAACAGCTTCACGTAGAAGTGGTCGACGCTGTAATGCTTGTCATCCAAGTCACGATGTTCAGCGAACGGGTCTTCGTGGTTATACAGCTCGGCGTTAAAGCTCTGACCCACATACAAACAGCGAGCGATACCAATTGCACCGAGAGAATCAAGGCGATCGGCATCTTGGACGATCTGAGCTTCTAAGGTTTCAGGTGTGATGTTGGCACTGTAGCTGTGCGTGACAATGGCATGATGGATCTCATCAAGATAGGACGCGGGGTAGTCGGTAGATTTGAGGAAAGAGATCGCCTTATCTGCTGCCATTTGCGAGCTTTGGGCTCTGTCTGGGTGGTTCTTAGGAAAGGTGAAGCAATCATGAAGATACGCGGCGGGTAACACGACTTCAAGCTTAGCTTGTTCTTGATCGCACAAAGCTTTTGCGGTTTTGACGACACGCTTAATATGGCTGATGTCGTGTGCTGCATCTTGTGTCATTTCTTGCTGTGCAAACTCAAGCAGTTGGCTTTCAAATTTTTCTATCACGCGTCCCTTTCTCCATTATCAATATTGCTTCTCGATTTCCATCGTTTCACATCGACTTTAACAGTTTCAAGCGCGAGTTTTTATCTTTTATAAAAGGAATACCCACAAAAAAACCGACTCTGTGAGTCGGCTTAATAGAAAGGTTATTCTGTGTTGATTAAAGCGTTATCAACGGTAATAAGAGCCTAAGCTGCAGCTTGTTGAAGTTTTGCTAACACATGATGCAAAGAAGGGCTGATAGTGTGTCCAAGCGCTTTCACTTCTTCGCAAGGCTCAACCAAATCAGGGATCTGGAAGCTGATCATGTTGGCTGCCATTGATGCGCGAATACCGTTGTTTGAGTCTTCAAACGCTAGGCAGGCTTCAGGGGCAACACCTAGGCGTTCTGCCGCTAGCAGGTAGATCTCGGGGTGAGGCTTACCATTGGTGACTTCACAGCCTGTGCTTAGTGAGGTGAAGTAAGAATCTAGGCCAGCCAGCTCAAGCTTCTTTTTCGCGATATCAAGCTGAGTGGAGGTCGCCACCGCGATTGGAATGTCATTCGATTTTAGCCATTCAAGCAGCTCAATCACGCCATCTTTTACCGGGATTGCTTGGTTTTTAACAATTGCACTGTAGCGGGTGCGCCATTCATTATTCAGCGCTGGGTAATCTAACCCTTCACCGTAACCATTTCGAAAAATCTGTTCGATGGTTTTTGCGTTACAACCAATGATGCCTAGGTAGACATCTTGCAAAAACGGAACACCTTGCGCGTGACATGCGTCTTCAAAAACCTGCATACAAAGTCGCTCAGTGTCGAGCAGCAGTCCATCCATATCAAAAATAGCAGCTTGAAAATTCATATACGTGGTTCTTTCTGTGTTGTCGTCGTGAGGACGGGTATTTTGACATAGTGTCTAGTGATAGGCGAGTCAGCGTTCAGTAAGAATGTATCCAATCGGCTCGGCAATATGCTTTTGAATGACTTTAAATGTGATTGATTGTGGTTGGAATAATATCGTTGAGTTATGAGCCTGGTATTTTATAGGTCATCCAGATCTAACAGATACAATTATGATTATTCCACATAACAAATCTAGGTCGTGCGTCTGTCTTCTTATTACATTTCATAAACTTACGGGCGTGTTAGCGTGACCATAATCTTATAAAAAACAATTTGCGGAAGCCTGCAATCATAGTGTGACCAAGTAATAAGTAAAAGGCTGAACTAAAGGACAAAATATAATTAGTCCATATTTTTAGCAAGGTTGCTTATGTTGTATTTTGAGTTTCTATTTTTATTAGTCGTGCTTTATATCGGGTCTCGGTATGGCGGTATTGGCTTAGGTGTTGTTTCTGGGATTGGCTTGGTTATCGAGGTGTTTGTCTTCAAGATGCCACCAACGTCTCCACCTGTCACCGTAATGCTGATCATCCTCGCTGTTGTTACCTGTGCTTCGATCCTTGAAGCGGCTGGTGGCTTAAAATACATGCTGCAAGTGGCGGAAAGGGTGCTAAGAAAGAACCCGAAACGCGTTACCCTGATAGCTCCGTTCGTGACTTACTCGATGACTTTCCTATTGGGTACTGGCCACGCGGTTTACTCAATTATGCCAATCATCGGCGATGTTGCGTTGAAGAATGGTATTCGTCCTGAGCGCCCAATGGCGGCTGCGTCTGTTGCGTCTCAGCTAGCTATCACGGCATCACCAATTTCTGCTGCTGTGGTCTATTACCTCGCGCAACTTTCTGATATCCAACACTCTATTACTCTGCTTTCTATTCTGATGGTGACGGTTCCTGCAACCTTGTTCGGCACACTTTTGCTTTCTCTGTATAGCTTGAAACGCGGTAAAGAACTGAACGACGATCCTGAATACCAAGCGCGTCTAAAAGATCCAGAGTGGAAAAAGCGCATTGAAAGCACCACTGCGACCTCTTTGGATGAAGTACTGCCAACTTCGGCTCGTAATGCGGTATTGATTTTCCTATTGTCGATTGTCGTGATTGTTATCGTGGCGATGGTACCTGAGATCAGAACCATCGTAGACGGCGACAAGCCAATCAAGATGTCGGTGATCATCCAAATGATGATGCTCTGCTTCGGCGGTATCATCTTGCTGGCGACCAAAACGGACCCGCGAGATGTGCCAAACGGCGTGGTATTCAAATCCGGTATGGTGGCGGCGATTGCGATCTTCGGTATCGCTTGGATGTCGGATACCTACTTCCAATACGCAATGCCTCAGTTCAAGTCTGGCATCGTGGAAATGGTGACTAACTACCCATGGACGTTCGCACTAGCGCTATTCATCGTATCGGTTGTGGTGAACTCTCAAGCAGCAACTGCACGTATGATGCTACCGGTTGGCCTTGGATTAGGACTAGACCCAGCACTGCTTATCGGCTTGATGCCAGCGGTTTACGGCTACTTCTTCATCCCGAACTACCCATCAGATATCGCTACGGTGAACTTCGATGTGTCTGGCACTACCAAGATTGGTAAGTGGTACTTCAACCACTCATTCATGTCGGTTGGTTTGATCGGTGTAGTAGGCGCATGTTGCTTAGGCTACGCACTGGCACAGATTTTTATCGCTTAATCTGACTTCTTGTCGCGTAATCTCACTTTTCATCGCTTAATTAAACTAGCGATAACGAGATAAAACGAAAAACAGCGCCTATTGAGGCGCTGTTTTTGTTTGTTCTGTCTTGGGAATTAGCTTTGATACGAGCTCTAAAGCAATATTAACGTAGCTCAAAAGCCAGCGACTGAATTGCTTCTTCAATCGTTAGGAAGTGGATCTTCATCAGGCACACTTCAGCTTTTTGAAACTCGTGGTTTCGAATCAGTTTGGTCACGCTTTCAACCGAATACTGGTCTGCTCGTTTAGCTAGAGACAGTTGGTTAGAACTTGATTGAAGTGAATAGCTGTCGCCAACTGAATCAATCAGGTAATCATCTTCACCCAAGATCATCTCTGAGCATTCTGCTTGAAATTCGTGTTCGGATGCGACGTAAATAAGTTCATCATCACCGTCGAGTTTTACTAAAGATGGCCAACTGATCATTACTGCCCTTTCTATGTGCTGCTTACTGCTTTTAATAGTGGTGACGACAAGCAATTATGTAAAAGTTATCGTCATCTGCTTTATACACTAATCGATTCTTGTCATCGATTCGTCTTGACCAAAATCCAGACAGGTTGCCGACTAGTGGCTCCGGCTTTCCAATCCCTTCAAAGGGCGTTCTTTTGGCAGCTTCAATCAACTTATTTAGTTTCTTGAGCGTTTTCTTGTCTTGGGTTTGCCAGTATAGGTAATCTTCCCAAGCATTATCTGTAAATACAATCTTTCGATCATTCGTCATTATTCAATTCTCGAACGGTTGTATTTCCGGCTTCGAGTTGAGCAATGGATTCAGCTAATCTTTCAGCGTTTTTAGGCGAGCTCATTAGGTACAAGGTTTCTTGCATTGAATTAAAATGATCAAGAGACATTACCACGGCATCTTCTGAATCTCGTCTGGTTATTACCGTAACATCAGAATCGTCTACCACTCTATCGAGCACAGACTTAAGGCTATTTCTTGCCTCAGTAAAAGAAACAATATTCATCACTTATTTACCCTGTTGTTTTTGGATATGTTTAATCTTTCAATATACACAGAATAGTTAATCATTCATGAATTAACTATTCTACATGTTCCGTTTGTTGTACATGTTATATCAGAGGTTACACATGATCAACTTATGGTACATGTCATTCATTGTAAATATGCAGAGAGTTACTGACTCAAAATGCTATTTACTCAAAGATCGGCCTAATGGTGCGAAGTAACCTTGCAGGGCTTGGTATATCTGTTCTCGGTGCGCCATATCAGGATACACGGGGTACATATCAGGCTTGGTTGTGCCATCGACTAAGTAAGAATTCTCGATATCTGAGCAAGACTCAATCGTAGCTTCAAAGGCCCGCGCCATCATCTCTGTGGGTAGTGAGAAGTAACGGGCAGACATCGCTTTGTCGGCAATCACACTGCGAGCCACATAATCGTGTTTGTCCAAGTTATTGTCGCTAAGCAGTGTGGCATCAAACAGAGACATCAAACTTTCGTTTAATGGATGAGGTCGCACCGTTCTATCGTGCAACCAACAGTCGCTGGCGAACAGGATCTGCTTGCGAGGGCCAGAGGTATCGCCGATTTCAAACGCTTTCTCAGCGATATAGTGGTCAAATGCATGCCAAAACTCGTGAGCGAGCGCGCCAGCTCCGGCATTCTTCGCGAGGGCTAATTCTCGTTGGTTCGGGGCATAGTGTGCTTGTACGCCTTTTCTGCCGCCACTGCCGAACGCTAAGCCTAATGTGCCGCGAAGGCCAATCGCTTCTGGTGGCAAAGCCAAGATGTAAGCCAAGTCGGCTAGCGAATCGAATATCAGATTTGCGGCCAACTCTTTTTCTTCTTTCGTCACCCAAGCACCCACACGAATGCTGCCCATACCGAAGGTTTGTTTGATGTCCATGAATGACACCTGATCGCCATGTCGGTAGTCTGGGCCTTCGCGCGTTTTGTATTTAAAGTGAGTTAACTTCAAAAGGGTCCTTGGAAACAGACGTAAGAATCAATAGTGTGCTCAGTGAGATGCGCCTGTGTGAGATGCATCTCTTGGAATTAAAGGACGTTAGCACTTTTGATAGCAAATTGCCGAACAAAATTAGTTTAGATTGAGTTCGAAAGCTTCCCATGAAGTTGGGTTACCTTCACGAGTGAGTGGAAAGAGTGGCTGTTGTGGTTTTGCATAGCTTAATCGGTGCAGTCTTTGAGTTACGTGGTAGCTATCAAGCCCTGATACCGTGACCAAATCCAACGCTTCTAAATCAAGGTAGCCATCCGGCATCACGGCGCGTTTGGGTGCGTGAATCGTTATAACTTCACCGATCAACATTTGCGTTTGATTGCTTTCGATTGTTATCTGTTCTTTGAACGCTAACCCTATCTTTAAACTGCTCTCCAAGACGAAGGGAGCGGGGAATGTGTCGTCATAATAGGCCGTTAAGCCGACCGCGTTGAATTCTGAGACTGGTTTAGGGTAGCGAGCCGAGGTTTGATGGGCCTTTTTAACAAAGTCAGCACCAATGCTGTTAACGGTGAAGTACTTAGTTTCTAGGATGTTTTCTAGCGTATGACGTCGGCTTTTATCTGGGCGAACAATAAAACCAAGCAGCGCGGGATCAGACCCTAGGTGAATGACAGAGCTCACTATCGCAAGGTTTTCAAGCCCCTGTTTATCACAAGTACCAATTAGGTTGGCGCTTTTAAATCCAGATAGGGAGTTAACCAAACGAATGCGGTGGCGCGGGTCCATTGTTTGGATATCTTGTTTAGAAAGGGTCATGTCCTTCATATCTTCTCTTCTTCTCATTTATTGTTATCTTCGAGCATGCTCACTAACGGACTTATATGTACGAAGAATCCGCTTTTATCGATCAAAGAGCGCTTATTGGCCGTGGGCAGTTTGTCTCTTTTATCTCTGCTACAGCACAATGAACGAGATCCTTTGCATAGATTTACGTACGTTGACGTCCCTTTACATCACAGGAGCTAAAGTAATGATGTCGTCTTTATGAGTGTTAACAAATGAAAACAGTCCGCAATATCATTTGGGCAATGATTGCCACAATGTCAGCCTTTTGGTTTGCGATGGAACCGCAATTATTCGCTTCAAGCGATGTCTTTGAATGGCGCTCAGCCATGATTCAGTACTCAGGTATTTTGTCTCTGGTGTTAATGTCCATCACAATGATCTTGGCGATGCGTTTGCCTATGGTTGAGAATTGGCTGAAAGGTATGGATAAAGCATATCGAGTCCATAAATGGCTCGGTATCGGTGGTGTTGCACTGGGTGTGACACACTGGTTGTGGTACCAAATACCTAAGTCATTGGTGGTGTCTGGTGTGTTAGATAAGCCTGTTCGACACGATGGTTCAGGGCCGCAAGCTGTTTTGACTGGATGGGAGTTATGGGTCAATGAATTACGCGGTATTGCTCAGAGTATTGGCGAGTGGGGCTTCTACTTGTTGCTCATTTTACTGGTGGCGTCACTATGGGCGGCAGTGAAGTACAAACCGTTTAAATTGTCGCACCGTCTGATGTCGGTTGCGTACCTGTTTATCGCTTTCCACTCAGTAATCCTGCTTAAACGAGCGTATTGGGGAGAACCTATTTATTATCTAACTGTGGCATTTGCTTTGGCTGGGTCTATCGCAGCGATTTACAGTTTGTTGGGCTTGGTTGGGCGTCGTAATCGTCACTCAGCGACGATTATCTCGACTCGCTATTTTCCACAAGCTGAAGTGATGGAGCTGGTGTTAAAACCGGAGGCATCTTGGCAAGGTCACAAAGCTGGGCAGTTTGCGTACTTGCGTTTCGGTAATGAAGACCCGCATCCGTTTACCATTGTTTCTGGCAGTGATGATCCAGAGCTGCGCTTTTTGATCAAAGAGCTAGGTGATTTTACTAATGGCCTATATGAACGAGTGAAAGCGGGCGATGCGGTTACGGTTGAAGGACCCTATGGTCGACTTTATTTTGACCTAAGCAAGCCACAAATTTGGATTGCTGGTGGTGTCGGGATAGCGTCGTTTTTTGCAACACTTGAAGCGCTCAAAACAGAACGAGATCATCCTCGTATTCAACTGTTTTATTGTACTCGCGGTGTTGATAAGCAATTAATCGATGAGTTGTGGCACCTAGCACACGCGGTTGGTGTGAAGTTGACCGTGATAGATACCTTGCACTCACCGCGGCTAAACGCCGGAAGAATTGTCAATCAATGTGGCGACCTCAACGAGTACGAGATGTATTTCTGCGGGCCGGAGTTGTTCTCTACATCACTGAAAAAAGAATTAGACACCTATCAATTTGATATTGAAAAGCACTACCACGAAGAGCTGTTTGTGATGCGTTAAAGCCAACTATTGGAGCTGTGATTGTTAAATTAGTCAATCGGCACAGTGTAAAAAGGCGTAAAGTCACTCAATTTGTTATTGCAGCGGTTTGCTATTGAGCGATACCATATAGGGCTGTTTCTTTGGTAAAGATGTAATTATGTCAGATGAAAAACTCGCACTCGAATGGATGCGCCAACAAGCTCATAAAGTTGACCCATACGTTATCGATCCATCGTTTGATGAATGCGTTGAGTTGCTTGATCCTGCCTTCAAGAAAGGCAAGAGTGTTGCTCAACTCAAGTATCTGTTATCAGAAGCAGATCGCCGAGCGGGCGCGGCAGAACGTAAGCATGCGGCTTTAAAATACGCCAAAGAGAAAAGCCCAAATGCTGGTCAAATCTTGCGACTGCAAAGCAAGCTTCAACAAGTTCAGTTGGCGTTGAAATTGGCGACTGGCGACAACAACATGACCATCTCTCAGTTCTGTTCAGAGTATGACGTGACTAAGCGTGACGGCAATACGGCATGGAACGAAAAGCTGGTGGAGCAGGGTAAGAGAAAGTAGTCTTTTAAACGCTTTATTCTTCTATAAACTGTCACGTTAGTTAATGTCATACACTTTTCAAAAAACGACCTATTGTTATCAATGAACGCCTTTCTAAAGCCTGAAAAATCGCTTCTCAGGCTTTAATTTTTATAGCCAACCTGTTGCATTTTTTAGCGCCTTTCCTAATTCTCGTACTGGATTTTCTCTCTATTTTTCTGAGATATCTAATGTGCGCGATACACTATTTTTCGCCCATTAATCAATTTCACTTGTGACAAAGTTATCAGAATTATGCATTTTCGGTAACGTTCCCGAAATTATCGATCTATCATCCACTCAGATACAAAAGTGAAGTAATCAACACGACTGATTTCTATTTCTTCTTCGATATAGAGCTTATACATCAAAAGTATAAGCCGAAATGTGCTTACGAATTATTTTGGGAACGTTTGCAGATAATCCAAAACAATTAACGTGAGAACATCAGAATGAAACGACACATTTTAGCGGTTGCTGTAACAATGGGGCTAATGACTACATCGGTATTAGCAAGTGAAGACGTTGCAGCATTAGAGCAACGTATTAATGAATTAGAACAAAGGGTTGCACAAACAGAGCAGGTCTCTACCGAGGCCAATGAAAAGGCTTCTTCGTTTGAGTTTCACGGCTATGCTCGCTCTGGGTTATTGATCAACGACGACCTAAACGGCGCGACAGGTACTGGTCCTTACATGACAGCGGCGGGTGCCATTGGAGCTCCAATTGGACGTCTTGGTGTTGAAGATGATCATTACGTTGAAGCGAACTTGATTCATAAGCGATTTGCAGACGATGGCTCTAGTGCTTTGTTTCGCATCATGTTGGCCGACAGTACTGAGACAAATAACGAGTGGACTGCCAGCGAAAGCCAGTTGAATGTGCGACAAGTGTATTCAGAACTGAACCGTCTGAGCATGTTCTCTGAATCTGAAGCGTTTTCTGAAGCAACGTTTTGGGCGGGTAAACGATTCGATCGCGACAACTTTGATATTCACTTTTTCGATTCGGATATTGTCTTCTTATCAGGTACTGGTGCGGGCGTTTATGACGTTCAGATGAGCGACAACTGGAAAGCGAATTTCTCTATTTATGGCCGAGATTTTGGTGAGATTGATAGCTCGTCAACAGATGTAGAAAACTACATTGCAACCATGAATAACCGTATTGGCCAATGGCAAGTGATGTTGAGCGGTATGACCTCAGCAGACAACGATAGCCGCCTAAATGGCGCAGCTGAAAGCGGTGTACACGCAATGTTTGCGTACCATGGAGACAACTTCTTTGGTCTGAGCGAAGGCTTCTCTAAAACGGGTATGTTAGTGGGTAGTGGCCTAGGTGCAGAGCTAAAAGGCATCGGTTCAAATGGTGATCTACTGGATGACGCGAAAGCCGTTCGCCTGTTTAGCTACGGTGTCACTCGCATTGGCGACAACTGGCGCTTAGCACCTGCATTAATGGCAGAGCATAGCCAAGACCGTTTGAAGAAGAATGACGAGTTCACATGGGCTTCTTTAAACGTTCGATTAGCTCAAGAGTTCACAGAGAACTTTGAGATGGTTTACGAAGGTTCATTGCAATACATGGATTTAGACAACTCGACAGAGCAAGCGAGCGGCGGTTTCTACAAAGCGACAGTTGCACCAACACTCAAGCTTTCAACTAGCACTGGTTTCTTTGACCGACCAGAACTGCGTTTCGCTGTGAGCTATGTGGATTGGAGTGAAGACCTAAATGGTTACTCGATCAGCACTGAAGCAGATGCTGCAACGATGGGAGAGGGCGGCGAGGTTCTGTTTGCACTGCAGATGGAAACTTGGTTCTAATTGCTTGATATATCGTTTAGATAGAGAGTGTTACTCATGATGTGATAGTCGCATCACCAAATGCCAACCTTATCGTTTCAACTCGAAGGTTGGCATTTTTTATCTTGGGATAACCTGATCTCTGAAATAAATCGCTAGCAAGACTCTCGGTCAATAGTGGTGAAGGTCAACACCATCTTGCTCATTTCAAAGCCTTTTTTCTCAATACGGTCGAGTAGCAGCTTGGCTCCATTTTCTCCCGCTTTATCAAACGCATAGTTAAACGTAGACAGCGTTGGTGTGCATACTGAAGCGAGCTCATCGTCACCTACACCGATCACCAATATATCCTTTCCTGGAACGAGCCCCGCTTCCTGAATGGCTCTGATCGCACCGATTGCGATACGGTCAGTGGCGCAGAATAGGCCGTCGAGCTTGGTGTGCTCCTTGAGATACTGCTTCGCCAGTTGGTAACCTGATTCTATGGTGAAGTCGCCACGGGCGTGAAATTGCAGTGTGAGGTCGTTAAATTGAAGCGATTGAGCGAAGCCTTCCGATCTCATCTTATCAACCGCAATATCATCACCTTGCACACCGATGAATCCCATATGCTTACAAGCTTTCGCTATGAGGCGATTACCCGCTTCAAACCCTACGCGAGTGTCGTCGTGCACAATGCTTGGGATGTTAAACATTGACCCGTCTTGACCAACCAATACCACGGGTACGGCAGAGCTTTGAATCGCTTTGACTAATTGGTTGTCGAGGTGGGTCGCGTACAGGATGATGCCTTCAACACGCTTCTGGTTAAATATCTGAATATATTCAAGTTCTTTATGGTGTGTTTGGTGTGTGCTCGCTAATAATACATGCTTGCCCGCTTGCTCTAAGACGGCGGTTAAACCATCGACACCCTGAGAGGTGGCATGGGAAGAAACCCTAGGAACAATCACGCCAACCAGGTTGGTTTTTTGGGACTTTAAGTCTTTAGCGACTTGGTTTGGGAGATAGCCACACTCTTCAACCGCTTTACGCACCTTCACCTTGGTCGCGTCTTTTACGCCATACTCATCATTGATTACTCTTGAAACCGTCGACTTGGAAACTCCAGCGAGACGAGCGACATCATGAAGACTAGCCATTATTCATTATCCAATTGTAATTTTAGTTTTGGGATTGTTTGCAAACAGAGCATCAAATTTACCTGTTATTAGGGGATTTTAACCCTGTCTTCTTATCCTAGGGAGATAATTTGAAGATCATTCTCACACTATTGAGCAGTTATCTTTGATCATTTGTTATTTCTAGGCAAAAATTTGTTTTGCAAACGTTCCCGAAAATTCAAAAGCTCAAATGATAATCCAATGGGGTATGTAATGAATTATCCAAAAATAGCAAAAGAGCTGCTTTCTCTATTAGGTGGTAAAAGTAATATCACCGCACTCGCACACTGCGCGACTCGTCTGCGTCTTGCGGTTGCAGACCAAGATAAAATTGATGAACAGGCGATTGATAACCTAGAAGGGGTTAAGGGCCAGTTTAAAGTGGCAGGTCAATATCAGATCATCTTTGGCTCAGGCATCGTAAACCAAGTTTATGCTGAGTTGGCTAAGCTGACTGAAATGACGGAAATGTCGACCAACGATGTGGCGTCTGCAGGTGCTGACAACCAAAATATCCTGCAACGCGCGGTGAAAGGCCTGTCTGATATTTTTGTACCAATCATTCCGGCGATTGTTGCTGGTGGTTTGTTGATGGGTATCTACAACCTATTGACGGCTCAAGGCTTATTCATTGATGGCAAATCTTTAATCGACGCTAATCCGGGTTTGACCGACTTAGCAAACATGATCAATACATTTGCTAATGCTCCTTTTGTGTACTTACCTATTTTATTAGCATTTTCAGCGAGTAAGAAGTTTGGTGGTAACCCATACCTTGGCGCGGCTTTAGGTATGTTGATGGTTCACCCAGACTTGCTTAACGGCTGGGGCTTCGGTGGCGCATCAGTGTCGGGCAGCATTCCGGTTTGGAACATTTTAGGTTTCGAAATCGAGAAAGTAGGCTATCAAGGTTCAGTACTACCCGTTCTTGTTTCTGCGTTTATTCTAGCGAAAGTTGAGCTTGGGCTGCGTAAAGTTATTCCTTCGGTTCTGGATAACTTGCTAACGCCGCTATTGGCGATTTTCATAACTGGTTTGTTAACATTCACGATTGTTGGTCCATTTACTCGTGATATCGGCTTCCTGCTTGGTGACGGCCTAAATTGGTTATACAACAGTGCTGGCTTCATTGGCGGTGCGGTGTTTGGTTTGATTTATGCGCCGTTTGTTATTACTGGTATGCACCATAGCTTTATTGCTATTGAAACTCAGCTGCTTGCGGATATCGCAACGACTGGCGGTACGTTCATCTTCCCTATCGCGGCGATGTCTAACGTGTCACAAGGTGCAGCGGCACTGGCGGTTGGTTTCATGAGTAAAGATAAGAAAATGAAAGGTATCGCGATTCCTTCTGGTGTGACTGGCTTGCTTGGTATTACTGAACCTGCAATGTTCGGTGTGAACTTGAAGCTTCGCTATCCATTCATTGCTGCGGTTTGTGCCGCTGCGATTTCAAGCGCGTTTATCACGATGTTCAATGTGAAAGCACAAGCACTGGGTGCGGCGGGTATTCCTGGCATCATCTCAATATCACCAGAAAAGATTGGCTACTACGTGGTAGGTATGATTATCGCGTTCGTGACTGCCTTTGCTCTGACCGTTGTTTTAGGTCTGCGCGAGCGCAGCAAGCAAAACATTAAAGCAACAGCTTAACGTTTCTCCCTAGAAGTGAAGCCCCCCTTTTCACTTCATTTCCTAAGCTTTGGGGTGCTAGCTAGGTGATTTGGCTTAGCTAGCCTTTTTATATTTTTACATGACAGCGTGAAGTGTCACCTTGCTTTTGGTTGCTACTGCTTTCGATTGCCATCGCTTTCGGTTGTCATGATTTTCAGTTTTAAGGTAAGAAAGATGAATCAAGTTTGGGTAACTGGAGACGCCGTCGTCGACCTCATTCCGGAGACTGACGCGACATTATTGAAATGTCCGGGCGGTGCGCCTGCTAATGTCGCGGTAGCGATTTCTCGCCTTTTAGGCAAAAGCGCATTTTTTGGCCGAGTGGGTAACGATCCGTTTGGCACTTTTATGGAAGTGACTCTGCAAAAGGAAGGTGTGAATACCGAGCGTTTGGTGAAGGACCCTGAACAACGCACGTCAACCGTGGTGGTCGATCTTGATGACCAAGGCGAGCGTAGCTTTACGTTTATGGTTAAGCCAAGTGCCGACCAGTTTATGTCTGTTGAAGACATTCCCGAATTTAAGAAAAACGAGTGGCTACACGTCTGCTCGATCTCTTTGGCTAATGAACCAAGCCGAAGCAGTACCTTCGAAGCGATCCGACGTATGAAAGCCGCGGGCGGTTACATCAGCTTCGATCCAAACCTTCGTGATGAAGTGTGGCAAAACCCATCTGAAATTAAGTCTGTGGTCATGAAAGCGGTTGAATTGGCTGATGTGGTTAAATTCTCAGAAGAAGAACTGGATTTCTTAACCGATTCAACTTCGATGGAACAAGGTTTGGCTAACATTGCAGATCTTAACAACACGCTTGTTCTGGTTACGCAGGGCGCGAAAGGCGTTTGGCGAGTATTTGAAAACCAAGGTGTGTTGATTTCAGGTCGCTCAGTGACGCCAGTGGATACCACGGGTGCAGGCGATGCTTTTGTTGGCGGTTTGCTTGCAAAGCTTTCTCAAGATGATGAGTGGAACAATCAACAAGTCGTCGATTCTGCAATTCAGTGGGCGAATGGGTGTGGTGCACTGGCGACCACGCAAAAAGGCGCAATGACCGCACTTCCAACGCAAGAAGCTCTTACTCAGTTTATTCAAAAAGACTCTTCAAATACGAATGCCGTAGAGGAGAGTGTATGAGTTTGAACTCGAACTGGACAGTAGAGCAAAGATATCGCCGTATAGAAGATATTTCTCTAGAGAGTATTGATGCGATGGTAGAGCTTCGCAAACAAGACTCTGGCTATCCAAGCTACCATATTGCGCCTAAGTTTGGTCTGCTTAATGATCCGAATGGTCTGTGTTTCTTTAATGGTGAACACCACCTATTTTACCAATGGACGCCAGTTGGCCCCGTCCATGGTATGAAGTACTGGTACCACCTTTCTACCAAAGACTTCGTTCATTTCGAAGACCACGGCATTGGCTTGCACCCAGACCAAGATTACGACTCTCACGGTGTTTACTCTGGTGGTGCATTGGTTGAAAACGACAATGCATTGTTGTTTTTTACAGGTAACAAGCGCGATGGAAATTGGTTGCGAGTGCCAACTCAATGTTTTGCCAAGATGTCTGCTGACGGCAAAATAGAAAAGCACGGCGTGGTTATCGAAAACGATCACTACACCGAACATTTCCGAGACCCAAAAGTGTGGAAACAGGGCGGCGATTATCTGATGGTTGTGGGTGCTCAAACGCCTCAAAATACTGGCTCTATGGCGCTATATTGCAGCCGAGACCTGATGAATTGGCAGCACAAAGGTCCAATTCAAACTCGTTACAACAACCTTGGCTATATGTGGGAATGCCCAGATTTCTTTGAAATAGAGAATCAGTCGGTGATGCTGTTTTCTCCACAAGGTGTATCTAGCGAAAATCCATACGATTTCAAAAATATCTACTCGGTGGCTTATATCGTCGGTGACCGCTTAAATCTCGATTCGGTAGAACTGGAAAACCACCAAGATATTGCGCAGCCAGATTATGGCTTCGATTTCTATGCACCACAGACTTATTTAGATGATACAGGCCGCCGTATTCTGATTGCTTGGATTGGTCTGCCTGAGATTGATACACCATCTAATGAGTATCAGTGGGCGGGCATGTTGTCGTTACCACGCGAACTTCAAATCCAAGATGGCTATCTTGTTCAGTCTGCTTTACCTGAATTGAAAGCGCTACAGGGTGAAGCTGTGGTGGTTGAAAATGCTCTTGAATTGGATACAACCAGCTTCATGGTTGAGCTCGAAACGGATACTGACGAGTTTGAGTTTACACTTACTAACGTTGCGGGTGATAACATCGTATTCAGTGCTACAGAAAAGGAGTTCATGCTTGATCGCAGTAAGATGTCTCAGCTCTACGCGGAAGAGTTTGGCTCAGTGAGAAAAGCACCGAGGTTGAGCACCAAGCAAATCATCGAGGTTTATGTTGATAAGTCAGTGATCGAAATCTTTATCAATGGCGGTAAGCACACAATGACCAGCCGTTTCTTCATTGATGACTTGAGTTCATTGTCGATGACTGGTGACGTGAACACCGTTTATCACTCGATGAACCCAATTAAAGGGTTGGACAACTAACCTCCGCTTATCTCCATCAAGAAAGCCGCTGATCAACAGCGGCTTTTGTTTGGTCTGCGACATCACTATTGTGCTAACTCTTTGACCTTGTCCATTCCCCGTAGCCCTGAATCTCAAGTCCATTTAGAACAAACAACCAACGCTAAGGTCGAATGTTATTGAAACTGACCTTCTGGGTTCCGTCGTCTAGGTTCTCTAACTCAACCACATCCCCTTGATAGTAATACGGTTCCATTGGCATATTGCTGTTGGTCGGTCTTGCGTAGTGCAATACAGCTAGTTTAGCGTCAACTTGCTGAGCATATAAATAGCCAATCAGCGCATGTTCAAATTGGTGATAGCCATTGCCCCAATGGAAAGCTTTAGTTCGCTTAGGATCAAGCCCAACGCCACCATATTTGTGGTCGACCCATACATCATGAAATGTTGGTAGGGTGTATTGCAGGACGTCTTTCATTGAACCATCGACCAGCGAAACCGTCATGGCCGCTTGATCAAGCTCAGCCCACTCCCATGATGACGCCCACTGACTGTGCGGTCTGCTTTGCCAGCCCGTGATATCTTGCCCTTGCCACATTTTCTGAAGTCGCTCACCAAAGTAGTTAAATACATTGGCAAAGTCTTTCTGATATTGCGCCTGATCCAGAGTGTGTTTCATGCCATCGAATCCAAACTGAGACCATTCAGAGTTATTCAATGTTTGGCCTGTAAGGTAAGTCATCCAATACGCTTTGATGGTGTGCCCAAAATCGTTGTGATTGGCATTCGGCATCTTGGCGGCTTTGCTGTGAATGGCCCCGTAGAAGCGTTGTTCATCTTCAGAGTGGTAGTGCTCGACCATGGTTTGTGTCAGCCAACTTAGATCATCAAGCCATCTTGTCTTGGTGGGCTCTTTTAGCAGGGGAGCGACTAACAGCATGTAACCGTTAATCTGATCAAGTTGCGCGACCAGTTCACGCTGTGTGGCTTTGCCATCTTCACCATCCGCAAGTACCCAAGCAAGACCGCTGTTGTCGCTAAGTCGATATTTATCAAAGATAAAAGCTTGTTGTGCGATGAGTGCTTCTTCTACCTTTTTGTCTTGAGTCAGGTAGTAGTACATGGCAAGGCCAACTAATGCATACGCTTGATCTTGAGAAGTACGCTGCTGCCAATTTTGGCCTACTTTTCCCTCTTTTGTGTAGCCGATAAAGCCGCCGTTTTGCTTATCTTCTAGCTGATCAATGATGTAGTAGGCTCCTTGCTTGGCAAGCGCTAAAGCCTGCTTATCGCCACTAAGGTGGTAGAGCACGCCATAGGCATAAGTTTGACGTGACTTCATCCGCGTAAACTCTTTGCCAAAGTGTGGCGTGATCCAGCCTTTGTTTAGTTCATGGCACACATCAGAAACATCGAGCAAGGTACCGTCATCACAGCGGAAAGTAGGGAAGTTTCCTACCGGTTCTCCTTGAGCGCTAGGCATTAACCAATAAGGTGCAAGCCCTTCAGTCGCATGGTTGAGCCACTCTTCTCCAGAAGGAAGATGGGCGTTGGCAGATACGGCGAAGCTAGTAATACTGAGTAATGCGATCGTTGCTCGTAACATGATGTTTATCTTAACTATTTGAATTTATTTGAATATAAACAATCACATCTGCACATTGTGATTAGGCGATCACAATCGACCAAATTAATAAGGTTTAGATAAAAGCTCACAGACTAGTGAGCTTTGGAAGGGTGTCTTGTATTTTATACTGGCTTGCCCGCCTCATCTTCTTCAACCACATCGGTTTCTAAGCTTGCCTCTGCCAGCCATTTTTGTATTGATGGACTGTTAAGCACACGTTGTTGATACTGCGATGCCTTTTCGGAAAGTTGTATTCCATAGGTTTCTACGCGCAATGCGACGGGTGCAAACATCGCATCGGCAATCGACCATTCACCAAATAACCATCCCTCTGGGTATTGTTCCATTTGTGCAGACCATATTGCATCAATACGAGCGATGTCTTTCAGTGCGTCTTCACTCAGTGTGAGCTTTCGTTGTGCGCGGCAGTTCATCGGCATTTCATTTCTGACGGCAAAGAACCCAGAGTGCATCTCGGCGGAAATTGCTCGGGCATGGGCGCGTTCTTTCACTGAGCTAGGCCACGCTGCACCGTCCAAATAGGCATCGTTAACGTATTCGAGAATCGCCAATGAATCCCACACCGCAACATTACCATCAACTAGGGTTGGAACCTTGGCCGTTGGCGTCACTTTCGCCAGAGTGTCGTAAAAATCAGAGGTGAACAGCTTGAGCTTGATGACTTCTGCATTCAGGTTGTAGTTGTCGAATATTAGCCATGCGCGCAGTGACCAAGTTGAGTAGTTCTGGTTTCCAATATAAAGCTGCATCGTTGCTTCCTTGCGTTTGGTGGGCATGCATTTGAGATTAGGGGATTGTATTGCGGCGCACTAACGGATAATTTTGATGCAATACATTAACAAAAACGATGGGTGGTGATTTCAATATGGATATTGATGCTTTGCGAGGCTTTCTCGCGTTTGTAGAAACCAGTAGTTTCACTCGTGCAGCGAAACAGATAAATCGCACCCAATCGGCATTCAGTGCTCAGATGCGTAAGTTGGAAGAAGAACTCAACGTCACTCTTTTTCAGAAAGAAGGACGTAATTTAATACTGACTGAAGCTGGCTTAGCGCTGCGATCTCATGCCGAACAGTTGGTCGCCCTTCACAATACCGCACTTAAGCAAGTAAAGCGTTACGAAGACAAACAACCTCTGCGACTCGGCTGCCCTGAAGACTACAATGACACCATTCTGCCGAAAGTGATTCGCCTGTTGCAGAAAGCAGAACCCACCTGTTCAATCCAAATATTCAGCCTGCCCAGCATTACGCTGAGAGAGTGGTTGGATGACGGCAGGCTTGATGCGGCGATTGTCACCCGAGCGCCCGATAGTGAAGAGGGTTACTGGCTCACTCATGATATCGGAGTATGGATAAGCAGCCCTGATTATGTGTTCGATGAGTCTAAACCAGTGCCATTAGCCTTGTTTCAGACCGATTGTAAGTACCACGCCGCGGCAGTGAATGGCTTAACCAAGCAGGGCACGCCTTATCAGTTATTGGCGTGTAGCAATACCGCTTCAGCGCAGCGTGCAATCGTGAAAGCAGGATTAGCGATTGGTGCGATGGGTAAGCTAAGCGTGACTTCAGATTTGAAAATTCTTGATGATATGCCGCCGTTGCCTTCGGTCGATATTGTGCTGATCCTAGCGAGTAAGCATCACCCGGTATTGGATAAAGAAGTGCTCAATCAACTTGTGGAGCTGGGTTCTGAGTAGCTTAGGTTCATCTTCCTATTGGAGGATTCCCAAGCTTTTTAGTTTTCGATAAATCGTATTACGGCTGATACCGAGTATTCTCGAAGTCTTACTTATGTTGCCTTGGTTGGCTTGATAGGTTTGCAGCAAGGTTTCTTCAACGGTACTTCTTAAATCGTTATTAGCTGTACCTTTGGTGGTATTAGGAGGCGTGAGTTGATGCTGATTATCGTGTGCTAATGACGTGAGATGTTGAGCAAGGTGGCTGGGCACATGCTCGAGTGTGAGTTGGGGTTCATCACTTGCTAATAGAGCAGCAACCTTAAGTAAGTTGTCTAATTCGCGGATATTACCCGGCCAAGAATAGGCGCACAGTAAGCTCATCAAGTGCGGGCAGATTGTCTGTTCGTCTTCGGCGTATTTACGATGAATGTGCTCGATTAAAGCGTGCTTGTCTTGTCGGTGTTGTAGGCTTGGCAAGGTGAAGGCTAAGCCATTGAGTCTGTAATACAGGTCTTGCCTAAACTCACCTGTTGCGACTAACTGCTCGAGGTTTTTGTGAGTTGCAGCGATGATCTGACAATCGACTTGATAGCTTTGATTAGAACCAACTGGCACCACGGATTTGTCTTGCAGAACATGCAGTAGTCGGCACTGAGCTTCTAAAGGCATGTCGGCGATCTCATCTAGAAATAGAATCCCTTTATCTGCTTGACGGATCTTACCTTGGAAGCCCTTGTGGCTTGCTCCCGTAAAGGCGCCCGGCGCGTAACCAAACAGTTCAGATTCGATAAGGTCTTTAGGCAGCGCGCCACAATTTACCGCTACCAAGGGCGAAGACTTACGCTGGCTTTGCTTGTGCAGCGCTTTAACAAACTCGCCTTTGCCAACTCCTGTTTCTCCTAAGATCAACAAACTGATCCCTTTATCGATTACCTTGTTGGCTTGCTGCCAAGCGTGTTCGATTTGTTGCTCGCCATGGTGCAAATCACACGATGCTGAAATGGAGCGCGTGCATTTGGTGGTTACAAGAAGTCGGGCATCGGCCGTGAGACACATAAGATGATGCTCGATCACTACCAAAACACTAAGAACCTATTAATTAGCTACGATACTAATCCGTTAGGCTTTTTCTAAAATAGATAGGTTCTAGAACAGTCTAATTAGGAAGTCACTAGCAACGAGATGGCTTAAACAATATAAGTAAAATGAAAAGCAAAACGCCAAGTTCTTATGAGCTTGGCGTTTTTATATTTGAATCGCTCTAGTTTTGCGAAAAGAAGATCTCGGGCTTGTGGACTGGGCCATAGTTGCCTTCTAACTGAGTGAGTTCTAATCCTTGTTTGCCTATCAAAGAGCCGACTAACTGGCGGTTGAACGGGTAGCTGTCGGGGTTGTTAATGTACTCTTCAACATCAATCCATTTAGCTTCTGCAATTTCATCTGTGTCTTGAATCGCAATCTCTTGAGTTTGAGCGATAAGGTGACAAACAAAGTAGAGGTTAGACTTTCCGAATTGATACGGGTGTCTCGTCGCCATGCCAACCACTGAAACGAACGTGGCTTCGATGCCAGTCTCTTCTAAGGTTTCTCGAACCACGGATTCTTCAATGCCTTCACCCAACTCAATATGACCGCCCGGTAATTTGTAGCCCGTCATGCCGTGTTCTTTAATCATCAGCACTTGGTTGTGTTCGTTAGTGATTAACGCGCCAGCACCCAAGGTGTGGGTCGGAATGAAAGGCACAAACTCTACAATCTCGGATTTGTGGATCAGCGTAATCTCGTCTTCTAAGCAGTTGTGAAACACAAAGCCAAGCTCAGTCGCCACCGGAATAAGGTGCGAGAGTGAAATAGGTAAGCTAATCCAAATGATGCCTTTGTTATTCTGCTTTGAAAATTCGGTGATCTCGCTGAGTTCGGCATTGAATGAGTGAACATCGTGAGGGGCTGTTGCTGGGTCAATGATGATGCCGTTAAATTTGTCGAGCGTAAATTCCACGGGTGATCCTTTATTATTTTGATTTATTGGGCGTCGAGCATGGTCTGAGCTTATCGTATCTAAAGAGCTTATAACACCTTGAGAGCAAGGGCTGCAGTGAATCAAAAGTAGGCAATGCAGTTTATGTCGAACGGGTCGGGATAAGTGGAGGGTGTTGCTAGAAACAAAAACTGTGCTTGGAAGCCAAAGCGCAGTTTTAAAATGAGGTTTATTGCAGTTCGATTTTAACGAATATAGTTCGCGTTAATACTCACGTACCAGTGTTGAAGCTTGCCATCAGATTTCTTGATCCACAAATCGTTGGTGTAGCTATCAATCTTGCCGTTAACCGTAAGGTTGAATGTGTTCTCGTCGAATTCGCCAAGCTTCACGAACTGGTCCGTGGTAATCAGGAATGGGTCCATGTCGTCTACACCAACCACATCTGAAATCACATAGTAGTGGTAAGTCAGCGGCTTGCTCGCATCATTCGGGTTGCTGCGATACGCAACAAGCTTGAATGGTTCCGTTAATGGAACGTCGAGCGTTTGCTTGTCCATGGTCGCTGGAATTGGAATAAACAGCCAAGCGGTAAACAGACCGCTCAATAAAACCATCAGGAAGAAAAGAGTCTTAATTGCTTTCATAGCAACCTTCAAAATATGGGGGATGTTAATGGGGCTATGGTAACTAGGGAGAGTAAAGATGCAAGCTCTGTTATTACCCTATCTTATCTCAGCTTAATCTAGCGCAAAGAAAGCGGTTCGGTTAACTCGAAATGTAAACACGAGTGCTTAACTCTTGATTATGGCTTAAGAGAATTCGTTATTTGAACCAATCTTGGTTTTTAACCAGTCTCTCGAAACAAGGCGAAGAACTGTCGCGAAATGACCTATATAGATAAAATTCAGTACGATAAGAATAGCGCATGAATATTTTTTGAGCGTTTTCTTATGCATTTAAATCCACGGTTAAGTGGCGAATACCATTCTTATGTCGATCACTCATTTCGTATCGATTGTTCACTTGGCTCCAATCCATTTGGCGCACCAGAAATTCCTGAACATGTGATCAAAGATATTATCTACGGTATTGATAAGTACTATTGCCACAGGGAGCTTTCGGAGCTGACTTATCTGACTCGCCAGTTTATTGGGATTGAAGATTGTCGTATTACGTACACCACGGGCTCTCTTGGGGCGCTAGAACTTATCTTCAATAAACTTATCGATCACAACAATCGCACCATGATAGGCATTGGCCCTCAGTTTGTTGAAGCAGTATCAGAGTTCACTTTGGTGGGCGGGAATTACCAGTCCATCAACATGTTTGATTATCAAAACGAGTCGGATCTGTTCGGTGTGTTGGCATCAAAAATAAGCAGTCAAAATCCTGCCTTGGTGTATATCGATAATCCCAACAACCCAACGGGTCGAATCTACGACAGAGCTTATCTGGTCGAGATAGCGAGAGTATGTGAGCGTTCTGGCGCTATTTTGATTGTCGACGAGGCATATGGTGAATACCTGACTCCTGAACAGTCTATGCTCGATCAAACCTTGGTCTTGGACAACTTAATAGTTTTACGAACCTTTTCTAAGGGCTTAGGCCTTGCAGGGATTCGACTCGGTTACTTAGCCAGCAGTGAAAACCTGACTTCTGCAATCGAAGCTGCGGTGAGTGTGTTCACGCCGACTTACCCTTCAATAAAAATCGCATCGGCGACCTTACCCAATGCGAAACACTTCTTAGAAATGAACCGCAGCAAAACTGAATACTTTAAGCAGCAAATGATCGGCTTGTTGTCTGTGCACGATATTGAAGTGGTTGGAACGTCAATATCGACGCCCATTATGTTGCTGAAAAAAACAGGAACTAACCTTTCAAAGCTATTTGAGAGTATCGGTATTAAGACGTGCTCCGGTGTCGATTTTGCAATTACGTGCGACGCGATGACTGAAGAGTATGTTCGATTACGAATTGTTGGAAATGATGTGGATTTAGAAGCGTTAAAGCAGCGTATTCAGCAGTTATAAAAGCAACCGTTATAAAATCATCAGGCATTAAAAAGCCCGCACCTTGTGTTTACAAAGTGCGGGCTAAATTCATCTGGCTACTTGTTTAAGTAAGCAGCGTGGAACTCAATGTGTTCATCAATAAAGCTAGAGATGAAGTAGTAGCTGTGGTCGTAACCAGGCTGCATACGTAGATCTAAATCGGCATTGGTTACCTTAGCGGCTTCGACTAATTGCTCAGGCTTAAGCTGCTCAATCAGGAAGTTATCGGCTTCGCCTTGGTCGACCAACATTGGCAGCTTAGTGCCTTTGGCTTTTAGAAGCTCAGAGGCGTCGTACTGCTTCCACTCTTCAATATCTAAGCCCAAGTATTGGTTAAATGCTTTTTGGCCCCAAGGGCATTGCATTGGGTTACTGATTGGGCTAAATGCAGAGATAGAACGGTAGCTATCTTCGTTGTTAATGCCAATCGTAAGGGCACCGTGTCCCCCCATGCTGTGACCAGATATTGATTTCACTGATGTCACAGGGAAGAAAGACTCAATCAGTGCAGGAAGCTCTGTTACCACGTAATCGTACATGTGGTAATGGCTGTCCCATGGTGCTTGAGTGGCATTCACATAGAAGCCTGCACCTTGGCCGAGATCGTAATTTTCATCGTCGGCAACACCTTCGCCACGTGGGCTAGTGTCTGGTGCAACAATCGCGATGCCTTGCTCAGCCGCGGCTTTGAAAGCGCCGGCTTTTTGCATGAAGTTTTCATCGGTACAGGTTAAGCCTGACAACCAATACAAAACAGGAACTGGGTTTTCTTTGCTTGCGTTAGGTGGCAAGAAAATCGCAAAACGCATGTTGCAGTCAAGCGTTGCAGAAAAGTGGGTGTATTGTTTGTGCCAACCACCAGCAACCTTTGCTTGGCTAATGTTTTCGATTGTCATCTATTGTGCTCCGTTAGGTTGATGGTTTGGGAGTAAATTTGTCTATATTACATAAAGTTTCACCACCCACCGGGCAGGAGGTGGTGAAGACAGTTTGTTGCTATTCATTTGTAGCTGTGGCCTCGATGCTCGAAAGAATCGAGGCCAAGATGTGTTACTTATCCATGTGTAGAACAGTACGGATAGATTCACCTTTGTGCATTAGGTCGAATGCTTCGTTTACGTCTTGCAGACCCATTGTATGAGTGATGAACTCTTGAAGACCAAACTCACCCGCCATGTAACGGTTAACGATTTCTGGAAGCTCAGAGCGGCCTTTAACACCACCGAAAGCAGAACCACGCCATACACGACCAGTCACTAGTTGGAATGGACGAGTTGCAATTTCTTGGCCTGCGCCTGCAACACCGATAATTACTGATTCGCCCCAACCTTTGTGACAACATTCAAGCGCCTGACGCATCACGTTTACGTTACCGATACACTCGAAAGAGTACTCAACACCGCCGTCTGTCATCTCAACGATAACATCTTGGATTGGCTTGTCGAACTTAGTTGGGTTGATGCAGTCAGTCGCGCCAAGCTGTTTTGCTAGCTCGAATTTGCTCTCGTTGATATCAACACCGATGATGCGGTCAGCACCAGCCATGCGAGCACCAATGATTGCAGAAAGACCGATACCACCTAGGCCGAATACAGCAACGTTGTCACCTTTTTCAACTTTAGCTGTGTTTAATACAGCGCCCATACCCGTAGTTACACCACAACCTAGAAGACAAACTTCTTCAAGTGGTGCTTCTTTGCTTACTTTCGCTAGTGAGATTTCTGGAAGTACAGTGTACTCAGAGAAAGTAGAGCAACCCATGTAATGGAAAATTGTTTCGCCATTGATAGAGAAGCGGCTTGTACCGTCTGGCATTAGGCCTTTACCTTGCGTTTCACGAACGGCTTGGCATAGGTTAGTTTTACCAGATTTACAGAACTTACATTCGCCACATTCAGCTGTGTAAAGTGGGATAACGTGGTCGCCAATCTCAACACTTGTAACGCCTTCGCCGATCATCTCAACGATACCGCCACCTTCGTGACCAAGAATTGAAGGGAAGATACCTTCTGGATCGTCACCTGATAATGTGAATGCGTCAGTGTGACAAACACCAGTAGCAACGATGCGAACTAGAACCTCACCAGCTTTAGGAAGTTGTACATCAACTTCTTCCATTTTTAGTGGCTCGCCAGCTGCCCATGCAACCATTGCTTTTGATTTGATATGCGTTTGACCAGGTTTAATTTCGATTGTCATTGGATGTTTCCTATATGTCAGTACAGCGGATAACTGTGCAATTAAATTCAACCCGTTAAGCGTAGTTGAGCTTAATTGTTTCCGCTCTCTCGTTTTGTTGGAGCTAGTATAGGTGTGAGTGCATGTTTTGATAATCCCCTTAAATAGAAAATGATTATTACTTATTTGTAATAATAAGTATGGAGCGGTCAGTTTTCTTATTGGCAACTATCTTAGCTAGAGCGACTCAGGTTTGAGGACAGGCGACTTATCCAAACGGTCTGAATACATTGCCTTTACTGATGTTTAGGTGGAGGTTTTATGGCGATTTATATATTAACCTTCAATTCGTGTTGTTGAGCTATCAGCTTTTAGTATGGATGGTAACTTGTTGAATTTTAACGATTGAAGCAATGTCGCATAAGCGTACGTTGTGCGACGTTTTGTAAGATATCAGAAACAATAGTGTCATTTTTCTCATCTAGTCTCCTCGCCAAATTTTGAGTTCTAACTTTTTGGGAAGAGAAAATGAGAAAGAGTACATTGACCGTACTGTCAGGCTTAATAGCAGCCACATTAGTTGGTTGTAATTCAAGTTCACCAAGTGACGACAACGGCAATCTAGATAGCGCAGTGCAAGTCGCATTCATGCCTGATATCCATTTCCATGATGTTTACGGCAAATTTGAAGATGGTTCGTTCGCGGGACTCTACAACTCGGATAGTGGCGAGTATGCGACAATTCGAACGATGGAGTCTCAGATGAACTCCACTCGTCTATTCAATGAAAACTACTTTGCGATGATAGCGGCGCTTGATGATGTGGTTGAGCGTGGCGTGAAATACGTAGCCTTGCCAGGTGACTTTAGTGACGACGGCCAGCCGATTCATATGCGTGGCTTAGTTAGCATCTTTGATCACTACCGCGAGACTCATGGTCTTGAGTTTTTTGCAGCGCCAGGCAACCACGATCCAGTGCGTCCATTTACAATCCCTGCGGGTAAATCTGATTACCTAGGCGAGGGTGGTAAGAAGCAGCGTATCTATAGCCGCGGTAAAGAAGAGTGTGTTGGTTATGACGATGAGTGGACGACTATTCCCGGTGAAGGTGACAACTTAGCAACCATCTGTACTGAAGAAGTACGTGAATGGGGCTATGAAGAGATCATGAGTATCCTAGGCACTCACGGCTTCTACCCTCAGCAAGACTATCTCTACTTTGAAACGCCTTACAGCAGCGACCAAGCTCGAGCTAGTTACAGCTATGATTTAGCGAAAGAAGAAGCGGCTTTTGATAAGCGCATGTACGAGATCTGTTATGAAGGTACGGGTGGTAGCTACAAAGAAAGTGGTTACTCAAGCTGTTCTGAAGTGCCGGATACCAGTTACTTAGTAGAGCCAGTGAAAGGGCTTTGGTTGTTGGCGATCGACGCGAACGTTTATCGCCCGAAAGAAAATTCGTCTGATAGCTCTGTAGATGGAAACACGTTCGATGGTTCAAGCAGTGCTGGTTACAACATGATGCTGACTCACAAAGAACACGTAATTGATTGGATCTCTGATGTTGTAAAAGCAGCGAAAGAGCAGAACAAGACGCTTGTCTCTTTCTCGCACTTCCCAATGACCGACTTCTACAACGGCGCTTCTGAAGAGATTGAAGATCTGTTTGGTGAAGGAAGCCATCAGCTGGCTCGTGAACCGGATGACGATACCAGCCGCGCATTAGCTGCTACTGGTCTAAATATCCACGTTGGTGGCCACATGCACTTTAACGATACGGGTAAGAAGAGCTTCAATATCGATGGAGTTCAGCACACACTCTTCAATATTCAAGCGCCGTCGTTAGCGGGTTACATTCCCGCGTATAAACTGTTGAACATTCGTCCTGATAATCAGATTGAAGTTGAGACGGTGGTCATCGATCAAGTTAAGCGTTACAACGAGCTATTCAGTCACTATGAAGAAGAGCATGAATACCTTACTCAAGCTGCGAATGGCGATCCTGATGCAGAAGCTAAGATTTGGAACAAAGATATTCTGAATTCAGAGAGTTACTACGAACTGACTGATTGGCACATCCGTGAACTAACACGCCTACGTTTCCTTCCGGGTGACTGGCCGTTAGAGATGCGCGCTATGATCATGGAAATGAATGGCGAAGAGATGATGATCATGTCTCAGTTAGAAACCAACTTTACCGTGTGTCAGTTAGCTAATGAACTGGGTTACGATGTTGGCGCTTGTGTGGAAAATGGTGTTGATGACTACGATCAATTCCAACAAGACTGGCAAACAGCTAAAGTTGTCGCTGAGAAACTGGCTTCTTTAGAGGGACTAGAGTTAGCTGAATTTGCAGAGTGGAGTGGTGAGTTGTTAGCGACCGACTTCTACCGTTTACGTAACGCAGACGAACTGGCATTCCGTGATATCGGTGAAACACAATTGCGCCAATATGAGTTGTTAAGCCGAGAACTTTCAGAGTTCGATGGCACTGTCGATTCAGAATTGGGTGACCTTGGACAATATACCGTTGGTGAAGTGTTCCGCTCTCGTTTTGGTAGCTTGTTCGTGATTCTTGAAAAATTCGCAACAGGCCAAGCAAGTGACCACTTCTTGATTGATATCGACCAACAAACTCTGACCGATCTTAAAGGTGAAGTGAAGCGCGATATCCTAAGAGGTTCATCATCAGCAAATTAAGCGGCTCAGATTATTAGCGGATTAACCTATTAGCTGATTTAAAAAGAGCTCTACACATGATGTTGTAGGGCTCTTTTTGTCTTTCTGTTCTTCGATGAATGAACCATCACATTTAAGAATTTTTAAGGTACGTCATAATAATTGCTTACTGAAAATCACATGAATTGGAAATAAAACTACAATATTCTGAGCGCCGTATTTAATGTTGTGGACTCATACATGCTTTTATCTCTTCCGCCTCCAGTGATGCTGTCACTTGCCATCGTGCTTGAAGTTGTCGCGACTTCTTTATTGCCTAAAACGCAGCAATTTACTTCCCTTCCTGCGACCGCCGCAGTACTCGTCGGTTATGGCTTTGCTTTTTATCTGTTGTCTCTCACGGTTCAAACCATGTCTTTGGGTGTGGCGTATGCGATTTGGTGTGGCGCAGGGATAGTGTTGGTCGCGGCGTTGTCTTGGTTGGTCTACGGGCAAAAGCTAGACATCTACGCGATCATTGGCATCGCTTTGATTCTGTCTGGTGTGGTGGTCATTAACCTGTTTTCAACGTCGGTGAGTCACTAAGAGTCTATTTCCTACTTCTGAAGGAACAAACTAATTGGAATCTAGAGTAGTTAGCCTTCAACTTAAGGTATTGAATATAATATAGTAATTCCAATAAATGCATTTTGTGCATGTATTTTATGAAAACAGCTCACTTTACTCATAGATTGGTCGGTTTAGTATAGCCAGCAGAAACCAATGATTATAAATAATCATAGATATTATCTGTTTATCAATAACTTAGGGGGTCATTATGACTATTCCGACAACCGATATGATGGAAGCTTGGACGGGATTTCAAGCTGGCGACTGGCAAACATCCGTTAATGCACGTGATTTTATTCAGCGAAACTACACCCCTTATGAAGGCGATGAGTCTTTTCTTGCGGACGTGTCGGAGTCGACGACACAGCTATGGGAGTCGGTGCTAGAAGGTATTAAAGAAGAAAGCCGCACTCATGCCCCTGTCGATTTTGATACTGATATCGTTTCCACTATCACCTCACACGATGCCGGTTACATTGTAAAAAACCTCGAAAAAATCGTGGGTCTACAAACCGATAAACCACTGAAACGCGGCATCATCGCCAATGGTGGTATTCGAATGGTGAAAACGTCGTGCGAAGTGTACGGTCGTGAATTAGAGCCACAAATCGAAAAGATCTTCACTGAGTACCGCAAAACGCATAACCAAGTAGCGTTCGATCTTTATACCGACGAAATTAAAGCATGTCGCCGTTCTGGTATTATTACTGGTCTGCCGGATGCTTATGGTCGTGGACGCATTATCGGCGACTACCGTCGTCTTGCTTTGTACGGTATCGACTTCCTAAAATTAGACAAAAATGAGCAATTCAAATCGACTCAGAAGATGCTTAAAACGGGTGGTGATTTAGATAAGACATTGCGTCTACGTGAAGAGCTTACTGATCAAATTCGTGCCCTTGATGAAATGCGAGAAATGGGTTTGAAGTACGGCATTGATATGTCTTCTCCTGCTCGTACTGCGCAAGAAGCAATCCAATTTACCTATTTTGGTTACTTAGCTGCGGTTAAGTCTCAAAATGGTGCTGCGATGTCGCTAGGCCGCACATCAACCTTCCTAGATGTTTACATCGAACGAGACCTTAAACTTGGTCTGATTGATGAAAAACAAGCGCAAGAGTTGATTGACCATTTCATCATGAAGCTTCGTATGGTTCGTTTTCTACGCACTCCTGAATACGATTCATTGTTCTCTGGCGACCCAATTTGGGCAACAGAAGCAATGGCTGGTATGGGTGTTGATGGTCGTACACTCGTTAGCAAAACGACTTTCCGTTACTTGCACACATTGCACACGATGGGCCCAGCGCCAGAACCGAACATGACGGTTCTATGGTCTGAACAACTGCCTATCGCGTTTAAACAATACGCGGCTAAAGTGTCTATCGAAACCTCATCACTTCAGTATGAGAACGACGATCTAATGCGTGCGGATTTTGATAACGACGATTACGCGATTGCGTGTTGTGTAAGCCCGCAGGTGGTTGGCCAACATATGCAGTTTTTTGGTGCTCGTGCAAACCTTGCTAAAGCGTTGCTTTACACCATTAACGGTGGTGTTGATGAAAAATCTAACATGCAGGTTGGTCCTCAAGTTGCTCGTATCGAAGATGAAGTTCTCGATTTTGACCGCTTAATGCCTCGCTTTGATGACATGATGGATTGGCTTGCAACGCAATACGTCACTGCGCTGAACGTGATCCATTACTCGCATGACCGTTATAGCTATGAAGCATCGTTAATGGCGTTAATGGATCGCGATGTTCATCGCACAATGGCTTGTGGTATTGCAGGGCTGTCGGTTGTTGCTGACTCGCTTGCGGCTATCAAATACGCGAAGGTAACACCAGTACGTAACGAAGGTGGCATCGCTGTCGATTTTGAGATTGAAGGCGAATATCCGAAATTTGGCAACAACGATTCACGTGTCGATGATATTGCTTGTGATTTGGTTGAACGTTTTATGAAGAAAATTCAGAAAATGAACACCTACCGTGAAGCGGTTCCAACTCAATCTATCCTTACGATTACTTCAAACGTTGTATATGGTAAAAAAACTGGTAACACACCAGATGGTCGCCGCGCAGGTATGCCATTTGGCCCGGGCGCAAACCCAATGCACGGTCGTGACGAGAAAGGTGCGGTTGCTTCACTTTCTTCAGTTGCCAAACTGCCGTTTGAATTCGCTAAAGATGGTATTTCTTACACCTTCTCAATCGTACCAAATGCACTAGGTAAAGATGACTTAAGCCAAAAAGTGAACCTAGCAGCACTAATGGATGGTTACTTCCACCACGAGGAAAATGCAGGTTCGATTCGTGTTGAGGGTGGACAGCACCTTAACGTGAACGTGCTTAACCGTGACATGTTGTTGGATGCCGTCGAACATCCAGAAAAATACCCACAGTTAACCATCCGAGTGTCGGGTTACGCTGTGAGGTTCAACTCGTTAACACGTGAGCAGCAACAGGATGTAATTAGCCGTACGTTTACTGCTAAGATTTAACCGTAAACTTCAAGATATACGGTTCTAAAAAAGCGCGAGAATGACATCCGTCTCTCGCGCTTTTTTGTGCGTTGAGTATGGCGGTAATTGGAATTACTTTGATTCTGTCTGGCGTGGTGGTCACTAGGACCTCTAACTTACTTTTGCCCCATTGCGTATATGGAATCCACGTATTTACAAAGTGATTTTGGCAATAAAAGTTAAGATGCG